>SFLD01000041.1 GCA_004553545.1 Clostridiales bacterium
CTACACCCTGGCGCGCTGCGGCGTCCGCCCCCTGGAATACATGGCCTCTCTCGGCTGGACCGGCAGCGACGTCTGGTACGCCCACGGCATCCACTTCAACGACGAGGAGCTCCGGGAGCTGGCCCGCACCGGCACCGGCGTGGCCCACTGCCCCATCAGCAACATGAAGCTCGCCTCGGGCGTCGCCCGGGTCCCGGAGATGCTGCGCCTGGGCGTCCCCGTGGGCCTGGCCGTGGACGGCTCCGCCAGCAACGACGGCTCCTCCCTCTTAGAGGAGCTCCGGGTCTGCTACCTCCTCCACCGCCTCACCGCCAGCGCCCAGGCCCCCTCGGGCTACGACGTCTTGAAGATGGCCACCCGGGGCAGCGCCCGTCTCCTGGGCCGGGATGACATCGGGCAGCTCTCCGTCGGCAAGTGCGCCGACCTCTTCCTAGTGGATTCCCGGCGCTTGGAGCTGGTGGGCGGGCTTTATGACCCCAAGTCCGTCCTTGGCACCGTGGGCCTCCGGGGCCCGGTGGACTACACCGTGGTCAACGGCCGCGTCACCGTCCGGGAGGGGCGGCTCGTCACCGTGGACGAGCCCGTCCTGGCCGAGAAGGCCCGTGCCCGCTGCGACGCCTACCTGGCCAAAGCCTGAGATGGAGCGCCGCTTCTCCGTCCTGGTGGGGGACATCACGGCCTCTCCCGCCCAGGCCATCGTCAACGCCTCGGATAAGGCCCTCTCCGGGGGCGGCGGCGTGGATGCCGCCATCCACGCCGCGGCGGGGCCGGAGCTGGCCGCCGCCTGCGCCGCTCTCGCCCCCTGCCCCACCGGAGAAGTTCGGCTGACGCCCGGCTTCCGCCTCCCCGCGGAGTACATCATCCACACCGCCGGGCCTATCTGGCGAGATGGGAAGCACGGGGAGCCCGCCCTTCTCGCCGCCTGCTACCGGAACGCCCTGCTGTTCTGTGAGGAAAAGGGCATCGAGACCGTGGACTTTCCCTCCCTCTCCACCGGCGTCTTCCGCTATCCGGTGAGCCTTGCCGCCACGGTGGCGGAGAAGGCCATCGTGGACCACCTCCGCGCCCACGCCCTCCCCCGCCGGGTGCGGGTGGTCTGCCATCGGGAGGAGACCGCCGCGATCTACCGCCAGACCTACAACCTCTGGTATGCCGAGGAGAAGAAAGACCGCCTCTGAAAACCGCCGCCCCGGACGCAATCGAAGGTCGCGCCCGGGGCGGTTCGTTTCTCATTTTTCGTCCTCCCGCAGAAGGCCCTTGGGGAGCTTCAGGCGCCGGCAGTTCTCCCGGACGGTCTCCCGCTCCGCCGGGATGTCCCGGCCCCGGGCATCCAGGGCGGCCAGCCAGCGCTCCGCCCAGAGGCGGCCGCGCTCCGGTAGCAGGGCCCTTCGGAGGCCGTTCCCCCGCAGGCCCTCAAACCAGGGCAGGGCGAAGCGGCGGATGGCATCCCCCACATTGCGGAAGCTCTCCTCCGCCGCAGCCGGGGCAAAGTCCCACCAGACATCCCGGCCCGCCGCCAGGACGCCCAGCCGCTCGGCAAAGGTCATGTCCGGCTCGGCTCCCGGCAGAAAGAGAAGGACGGCCATGCAGTTTACCGTAAATGTTTTGGAGCCATGGCGCTCCTTCTGGAGCTCGATGACCTCCAGCCAGTCCTCCGGGCTGCGGCGGACGAAGGCCCCACCCTTCCAGCGAAGGAAGCCCGCCGGGCGCAGGACTTCCTCATAGAGACCGCGCTGCCCCGCCCGGAAGGCGGCGTCCGCCCCGGCCCTGTCCAGGGCCGCCAGCTCCGTCTCCGTCCGGTGGGAGCACTCCCCTTCCAGGCGGAAGGTGTCCTGTTTCCCGAAAAGCTTCCCCATGGCGTCCTCCTTTACTGGGCGTCGATGCGCTCTTTCAGGTCGGTGAGGTAGACCCAGCGGTCCATCTTCTCCTCCAGGGCGGCTTCCAGGGCGGTCTGCCGCTCCGTCAGCTCCTGGAGCTTCACGTAGTCGCTGCCGCAGGCGGACTGGGCCGCCTCGCAGTCGGCGATCTGCTGCTCCAATTCCGCGATGTCCCCCTCGATAGTCTCAAACTCCCGCTGCTCCTTGAAGCTGAACTTCAATTTTCGCTCCCGGGGGCGGTTCTGCTCCGCTTTCTCGGCCTTCTGGGGGACCGGGGCGGTCTCCGCCTTCCGCTTGCCCTCCCAGTCCGTCCAGTTGCCCACATAGCGCTCAATGGTCCCGCCGTCCTTCACCTCGAAGATCTGCCCGGCCAGCTTGTCCAGGAAGAAGCGGTCGTGGGACACCGCCAGAATGGGTCCTGGGAAGGTCTGCAGATAGTCCTCCAGGATGGAGAGGGTCGTCACGTCCAGGTCGTTGGTGGGCTCGTCCAGCAGCAGCACGTTGGGGGCCGCCATCAGGATGGAGAGCAGGTACAGCCGCCGCCGTTCCCCGCCGGAGAGCTTGCCGATGGGCTGGGACTGCAGGTCCGCGGGGAAGAGGAAGCGCTCCATCATGGCCTTGGCGGTGAGGGTGCCCTCCTCGGTCTTCACCTCGTCACCGATCTCGTGGATGAAGTCATAGACCCGCTGGTCAAGGTCCAGCGCCCGCCCCTCCTGGGAGAAGTGCCCGATGCGCACCGTGGTCCCGATGTCCACGCTGCCCTCGTCGGGCTGCAGCTCCCCGGCGATGAGCCGCAGCAGGGTGGATTTCCCCACGCCGTTGTGGCCCACGATGCCGATGCGGTCGTCCCGCAGCACGCCGTAGGAGAAGTGCCGCAGAACCCAGCGCGCATCATACGCCTTGCCCACGTCCCGCAGCTCGATGATCTTTTTCCCCAGGCGGCTGGAAGCCGCCGCCAGGCTGACGCTCTCGTCGCTCTCCGGGGCCTCCTGGTCCCGCAGGGCCTCATAGCGCTCGATGCGGTCCTTGCTCTTGGTGGTCCGGGCTTTGCAGCCCCGCAGGATCCACTCCCGCTCCGTCCGCAGGATGGACTGGCGCTTGCGCTCGCTGGCCTCGGCCATCTCCGCCCGCTCGGCCTTCAGCTCCAGATATTTGGAGTAGTTGGCCTCGTAGTGATAGAGCTTCCCCCGGGAGAGCTCCGTGATGTGGTTCACCACCCGCTCCAGAAAGTAGCGGTCGTGGGTCACCATGATGAGCCCGCCCCGGAAGCGGCGAAGCCAGTCCTCCAGCCAGGTGACCATGGCGGTATCCAGGTGGTTGGTGGGCTCGTCCAGGATCAGCACGTCCGCCGGGTGGATGAGGGCCGCCGCCAACGCCAGGCGCTTGCGCTGCCCGCCGGAGAGGGTCCCCACCCTCCGCTCAAACTCTGTGAGCCCCAGCTTCGTCAGCATGGACTTGGCCTCATACTCGTTGAGCTCCCGGAACTCCGGCGGGAAGCTCAAAAAGACCTGTTCCAAAATGGTGGCGTCCTCCCGCATCTCCGGGTTCTGGGAGAGGAAGCTCACCTGCACGTTGGGGTCCCGGGTGACGCTGCCCTCGTCCGGCTCGATCTGCCCGGAGAGCACCCGGAGGAAGGTGGACTTCCCGGTGCCGTTGATGCCGATGACGCCCACCCGGTCCCCGGGCTCTAAGTAAAAGTTCACGTCCGTCAAAAGGGAACGGGCGCCGAAGTTGATGGAAACATGCTCCGCGGAAAGCAGCATGGCCGTATTCCTCCCAAACGCCGCCGCAGCGGCGAAATCTCATAGCAAGGTATTATACCACAGTTTCCCGCCTCCCGCCAGCCCCTTTCCTCCCCTTTCCCCGCCTCTTGCGCATGATCACGGGACATGGTATGCTGGGGAGGACAAATTTTCGGAGAGGAGGCCGCCGCCATGCCCACCCTGCGCTACACCGTCCCGCCGGAGAAGGACGGCGCCCCCGTCCGCCACATCCTGAAAGCCGAGCTCCACTTCTCCGCCCGGGCCATCTCCCGCCTCACCCGGACGGAGGGCGGCATCCTCCGCAACGGTCAGCCTGTCCGGACGGTGGACCTCCTCCATACCGGGGACGAGCTCTCCGTCCTCTCCTCGGACCTGCGCCCGGCCCGGGAGCAGCCCCTGCCCTGCGACACGCCCCTCCCCATCGTCTGGGAGGACAAGCACCTCCTCGTCGTCAACAAGCCCGCCGGCATGGTGGCCATGGTCTCCAGCTTCTACCCGGAGACCCCCACCGTGGCCGGGGCCCTGGCCTACCAGCGGAGGGAGAGCGGCATCTTTCACGTGGTGAACCGGCTGGACAAGGGCACCACCGGCCTCATGGCGGTGGCAAAGAGCGGCTATATCCACAATCTCCTCCGCCGGAGCCTCCACACGGACGGCTTCCAGCGGGAGTACCGGGGCATCTGCCTCGGCTGCCCGGAGCCGAAAAGCGGCCTCATCGACCTCCCCATCGGCCGGGACGAGCGCTCCACCGTCAAGCGGATGATCCGCCCGGACGGAGCCCCCTCCCGCTCCCGCTATGAGGTCCTGGAGGAGGGGAACGGTCTCGCCCTCCTGCGCCTCCTGCCGGAAACCGGGCGCACCCACCAGCTGCGGCTGCACCTCTCCGCCATCGGCCATCCCCTGGCCGGGGACTGGCTCTACGGCACCGAGGACCCGGACCTCATCCCCCGTCCGGCCCTGCACTCCTGCGCCCTCCGCCTGCGGCATCCGGTGACGGGGGAGCTCCTGACCCTCACCGCCCCCCTGCCGGAGGACATGCAGCGGCTCCTGGCGCCCAAATGACCCACTTCCGTGCGCCTTTGCCGCAGGGATGGGCTGGCCCCGCCCGGGGAGACCTGCTATCCTGATGCCACCCGATGAAAGGAGGGCACGCCATGAAGCTGCCGGAAAAACTCCTGACCCTGCGCAAGCGCAGCGGTCTCTCCCAGGAGGCCCTGGCGGAAAAGCTGGGGGTCTCCCGCCAGACTGTCTCCCGCTGGGAGCTTGGCACCGCTCAGCCGGAGCTGGGGAGCCTCCTGCCCCTCTGCCGCCTCTTCGGCGTCCCGGCGGAGGTCCTGCTGGATGACGGCCAGGACCTCCCGACCGCTCCCCCGCCCGTTCCGGAAGCGGCGCCCCGCCGGGACCGCCGCCGTCTTCTGGGATGGCTTCTGCTGGGTCTGGGCCTTCTGGGAAACGGGGTCTTCTTCCTGCTCTCCCGGCTGGAGAAGGTCCCCTATCCCCTCGTCACCCGGGAGGGCGGCCAAACCTGGTACACCTGGGGCGCCCAGGAGACCTACAGCTACCGCTGGTTCCTCTACGACCGGCAGCTCACCGCCTGCGCCGTCCTCCTGTGGCTGCTGGCCCTGGCGGGGCTCCTGGTCCTCCTCCTGCCGCCGGAGCGTCTCCGGAGCTGGCGGGAACGGCTGTCCCAGCGGATCAAAAAAGCGAGCTGACGCCGCGCGGCGGAGGGGCATCCCCCCTCCGCCGCGTTTTCGCACCCCTTTACGGGAAAATCCCCGGCCAGCCGCCCTCTGCCACCGCCGTCCGGATCCGGGGCAGGAGCGTCCCGGCATAGGCCGCAAGATAGCGCCGGTCCCGGCCCTCCGGCAGCCCCAGCGCCTCTCCCAGGCCCTCTGCCCAGCGGCGGAGGGCCGCTTCCGTCTCTCCCTCCGTTAAAAGCTCCATCCGGAGGGCGAAGGCCCGCCGCTCCTCCGGCCCCACAGCCAGCGCCCGGACATCCCGCCCCAGGGCGAAGAGGCAGAGGGCGTCCGCCGCCAGGGGCTCATAGAGGTTCAGGGGCAGGTCATAGCGCTCCGGATGGAAGCGCTCCCAGGCCGCCTCCCAGGCCTCCCGGGGAAAGGCATCCCGGAACCGGAGCTCCGTCTCCAGACGGCTCAGCCACTCGGTGAGGTAGTCCACCCCCTGCAGCTCCTCGGAGACCGGCAGGGCCAGAGGATAGTCGATGTCGCAGGGGACCTCGTGGGCAGCGAAGCGCCAGTCATAGCGCCGCCAGAACTCCCCGATGCCGAGAAGCGTCTCCCCCAGCGCCCGGCTGTCCCCCGCCGCGCCGCTCCCCGCCAGACGCCGCCAGAGGCGGCGGGCGTAGTCCATCTTCCGCCGGAGGCGCGTCTGCCCCCGGCGAAGCTCCTCCGCCAGGTCGCTCTCCGCCAGCTGCCGCCCCCGCTCCCCGGGGGCTTCGCCGTTCAGGCGGAGGGTATAGAGGAGCGACGCCAGGAGGCTCTGGGCGGTCTCCCAGGGGACGGAGCTGCTCTCCCCGGAGGTATAGCGCCGAGTCTCCTGCGGCAGCAGCGCCAGCAGCCTGCCGGAAAGCTCCGCGTCCCAGGTCACTCTCAGCTCATCCATGCCGCGCCTCCCCTGCCGCCCGGAGGAGGGCCTCCGGCTCCGTCATGGCAAGAGCCGTCAGGCTCCCGCCCTTGGCTTCGAATACCCTGGCCATGGCGGCGATGAGCTCGGCGTCCGGCAGAGCGTCCCGGGTCTCGTTTTTGAACTGGTAGAAAAGGCTCTGGAGTTCCCCCAGGCTCTCCTCCCAGCGGTCCTGGCAGAGGTACGGCGAATCGCAGAAGGCCAGTATCAGCGCCGGCAGGATGCCCTCCCCCAGCTCCAGCCGACGGGTCTCCCGCAGGGCCCGCCGCCGCTCCTCTCCCAGTCTCTCGTAAGCCTCCGGCGAAAGCCGCAGACCAAAGCGCTCCGCCGCCGTCTCCGCCCGCTGCAGGGCCTTTTCCTCCCAGGGGGCCGGGGCAGTCTCCAGGATCGCCCGCAGCGCCGGAACATTTCTCTCACACATACTGATCACCTCTCTCTATTACTTACTCCCGAAGGCGATCCCGAACAAGACTTGTTTTTTCCCCCGATTTGTGGTAATATAGAGCCATGAAAAACAAAAAAAGATCCGGAACGGCCCCCCCCCAGGACCGTTCCGGATCTTTCGTTTCAGTGTGCTCATACTGGCCGATCAGAGTTCGTAGTCTACGGCGGCGCGGCTTTCCCGGATGGACTTGCAGAGGGCGGAGACCGCCTGGTGGCGGGGGTCCGCCTTATAGCGGGCCAGGTCCTCCAGCGAGTCGAAATCCGAGATCAGAGCGGCGTCATAATTGCCCTCCCCCACGTTCCGGACCACCTGGGACGCCTTCAGCTCCGGGATGACGCCCTGCAGGGCGGCGAGGCCGGAGAGGAACTGCTCCCGCTCCGTCTCCGTGCCGGGGCGGAATTTCCAAAGTACGATATGTCGGATCATGCCATCTTCTCCTTCCGATAACGGTCGATCGCAATGCCAAGGAGCTCCATGGAGCGGCGGATATCCGCCTCATTGAGGACGTAGGCAATGCGGATCTCGTCTTTTCCCTTGCCGGGGGTGCCGTAAAAGCCCTCGCCGGGGGCGAACATCAGCGTCTCGCCCTGGTCCTCGAACTCTTCCAAAAGCCAGGTCTGGAACCGGTCGGCGTCGTCCACCGGCAGCTTTGCCATCAGATAGAAGGCGCCCTTGGGCTCGCCGCAGACCACGCCCGGGATCTTGTGGAGCCCCTCCACGCAGGCGTTGCGGCGGCGGCGGTACTCATCCCGGGTGGCATTGAAGTAATCGGGGTCCACACTGTAGAGGGCGGAGGCGCCCAGCTGGTCCAGCGTGGCGGAGCAGAGGCGGCCCTGGCAGAGCTTCATGGCCTGGGCGATGAACTCCGGGTTCCGGGAGATCAGGGCGCCCACCCGGGCGCCGCAGGCGGAGAAGCGCTTGGAGACAGAGTCCACCACAATGAGGTTCTCCTCGATGCCGGGGATGGTCAGGAAGGTGGAGAGGGGCTCGCCGCCGTAGACGAACTCCCGGTAGACCTCGTCCGCCACCAGGAAGAGCCCGTGCTCCCGGGCGATGTCCGCGATGAGCTGCATCTCCTCCGGCGTCAGGACGGTGCCGGTGGGGTTGCCGGGGTTGGTCACCAGGATGGCCCTGGTCCGCTCCGTGATCAGGGGCTCGATGCGGCTGCGCTCAGCGTAGCGGTATCCCTCCTCCGGAGAGCTGGGCACGGGGCGGATGCTGCCTCCCGCCACATGGACGAAGGTATTGTAGTTGGTGTAGAAGGGCTCCGGGATCAGGATCTCGTCCCCCTCGTCCAGGATGCAGCTCATGGCCATCTGCAGCGCCTCGCTGCCGCCGGTGGTGGCCAGGATGTCCCCCTCCGCCAGGGGCGCGCCGATGCGCTGATAGTAGCGCTGCACCGCCTCCACATACGCCGGCACGCCGGGAGAGGGGGCATAGGCCAGGACCTCGCTGCGGTAGCTGTGGACGGCGTCAAAGAAGGCCGGGGGCGTGGGGATGTCCGGCTGACCGATGTTCAGATGATGGATCTTCAGGCCCCGGGCCTCCGCCTTCAGGGCGTAGGGATGGAACTTGCGCATAGGGGAGAGATGGCATTGCTGCACCTTGGACGAAAACTGCATGATAAACTTCCTCCTCATCAAAAAAAGAAACGCCCCTGACATCACTGTCAGGGGCGAAAGCTGCTTCCGCGGTACCACCCTGATCTGCCCCTCCCCAAAGGACGGGCATCTCATGTCATCCGGTAACGGGGATGGGTCGTCCCGCTCATCGCGGGCGGCTCCAAAGCGGCTGCTTCCCGGCGTGGGCTGAGGGCTTGCACCATCTCCCTCTCGCTGAAAACCGGTTTCGGAAAGCTGACTTCTTCACGGCGATCTCCATTGTGCACTTGGATTAGGTCTTAGGATAGCCCATTTCCCATCCCTTGTCAAGGGGGATCGGGGAAAGTTATTTTCTTCGCAAACTTTTCCCCGGCTCACTCCTCCCCCTCCAGGGGGAAGGGCGGCTCCCCGGCAGAGGGGGCGGGACCCATCTTCATCTCCTGCCACTGCTCCTTGGTGATGAGCAGGGCCCGGGGCTTGGTGCCCTCAAAGGGACCCACGATGCCCTTTTCCTCCATCTGGTCCACCAGGCGGGCGGCCCGGGAGTAGCCCAGCTTCAGCCGCCGCTGCAGCATGGAGACGGAGGCCTGTCCCAGCTCCAGCACCACGTCCACCGCGGCGGGGAAGAGCTCGTCGGCCTCGCCGGCGTCCTCATCCTGGGGGGCGGAGGCGGCGCTCTTGCCGCCCTTTTCCTTCTCCTGGACGGACTCCTCGATCTTGCGCATGACCTCGTCGGAGTAGTCCGCCTCGCCGGTGGACTTCACATACTCCACCACCCGCTCGATCTCCTCCGGCGTGATGAAGCAGCCCTGGACCCGGACGGGCTTGCCGATGCCCAGGGGAGCGTAGAGCATGTCGCCCTTGCCGATGAGCTTCTCCGCGCCGGAGTTGTCCAGGATGATCCGGGACTCCAGGGAAGAGGCCACCGCGAAGGCGATGCGGCTGGGGATATTGGCCTTCATGAGGCCGGTGATGACATCCGCCGAGGGACGCTGGGTGGCGATGACCAGGTGGACACCGGCGGCGCGGCCCATCTGGGCCACCCGGCAGATGGACTCCTCCACCTCCTTGGCGGCCACCAACATCAGGTCCGCCAGCTCGTCGATGACCACCACCACGCTTGGCAGGTGCTCCAGCTCGTCCGTGGTCTTGGCCAGGGCATTGTAGCCTGCAAGGTCCTTCACATTGTGCTCGGAGAAGAGCTTGTAGCGCTTCATCATCTCAAAGACCGCCCACTGCAGGGCGCCGGCAGCCTTCTTGGGGTCCGTCACCACCGGGATCAGCAGGTGGGGGATGCCGTTGTAGGGGGCCAGTTCCACCATCTTGGGGTCCACCATGATGAAGCGGACATCCTCCGGCGAGGACTTGTAGAGCAGACTCACGATGAGGGAGTTGGTGCAGACGGACTTGCCGGAGCCGGTGGTACCGGCGATGAGCACGTGGGGGAGCTTCGCGATGTTGCCGATGATGCACTTGCCGGAGATGTCCTTGCCCAGGGCAAAGGCCACCTTGGAGGGGTTCTCGGTGAAGTCCCGGGTCTCCAGCACATCCCGGATGAGGACGCTGGTGACCTGCTTGTTGGGGACCTCGATGCCCACCACAGAGATCTTCTCCGGGATGGGGGCGATGCGCACGCCGGTGGCCCCCAGGGCCAGGGCGATGTCGTCGGCCAGGTTGGTGATCTTGCTGAGCTTCACGCCCTGGTCCAGCACGAACTCATAGCGGGTGACGGAGGGACCGTGGACCACGTCCCCGGCGGTGGCGTCCACGCCGAAGCTGGCCAACGTCTCCGAGAGCCGCCGGGAGTTGTTCCGCAGCTCCGCCCCGGCCTCCACCACGTTGCCGCCGGGGTTCTCGTTCAAAAGCGTGATGGGCGGGAACTGATAGACATCCTCCTCCGCCGCCTTGCGCTCCTCGATCTCCTGGGTGACGGCGGCCGCGGCGTTCTCCACCTCTGCGGCCGTGTTCTGCCGCTCCTTTTTGGGGGCGGGCTCTGCCGGGATGGCAGGGGCAGGGGCAGGGGCAGGCTGGGCGGCCGGTGCGGGCGCCGGGGCAGGCGTCGGGACTGCCGGAGCTGGGGCGCTCTCCCCCTTGGGGGCGCTCTCCTCCGTCAGGATCTGGTCCGGGGTCTTCTGGCTCTCGGACTTGGGGCGGAAGAAGCCGCCGAGGATGCCCTTTTTCTTCTCCGGACTCTCCGGGATGGCGGGAGGGGCCTGTCTTGCGGGCTTGGTTGCCGCCGGTTCGTCGTCCAGGGGGAAGTCGATCTGGACCTTCTCCTCCGTCCGGCGGCGGGGCTTGGGCTCGATGGGCGTCAGGCGGACGCCCTTGCCCTCCGGGGCCTTGCCGCCCTTCCGGGGCGGCTCCTCCGGCTCCTCCTCATACTGGGGCCGACTGCGGTTCTTCTCGATAATGGCCCCCAGGGTCAGCCGCAGGGCCACCATCAGCAGCACCACGAGGATCGCGGTGAAGAGGATCAGGGAGGCCACCCGGGAGAAGACCGCCACCGATCCCACCGCCAGCGCCCCGGAGAGGACGCCGCCGGATGTCATGGCAAGGCCGCTGCTCCAGAGGACCTTCAAAATGCCCACGCCGGAGGTGAACTCCAGCTTGCAGGCCACCATGTGGGCCAGGGACCCGGCGAAAAGGGGGATCAGCATGGCGCAGGTGACCCGCAGGCGCACGGGCCGCCCGTGGTGGCAGAAGAGGATCAGGGCGGAGCCCAGCATGGCCGGGGCCATGAGGTAGTACCCATAGCCGAAGAGCCCCTTCACCAGCATGGCGAGCCAGTCGATGAAGATGGCCTCCCCCCCGAAGTAGCTGACGGTGAGGCACAGCGTCAGAAGGCACAGCACGCCGCCCCAGACCTCCCGCCGGATGGGGTTTTTCTGGGGCTGGGCGCTCTTGCGCCCGCCGGAGCGGGCGGACGTGCTGGCGGAGCGGGAGCCCCCGCTCTTGGAACTGCCGGAACTGCTTTTTTTCTGCGTCGCTGCCATGGCGGCACCTCCCGGTATGTAATCTGGCGAATGGGATCAGCGGGTAAACTTCAAAATCAGGGTCAGAAGGCCCACGGCCCAGCAGTAGTAGGCGAACCAGCCGAAGCGGCCCCGGTTCGCGATCATTTTCAAAAGGCGGATGCAGGCGTAGCCGGAGACGGCGGCCACCAGGACGCCCACCAGGTACACCGGCAGCTCCCCCCAGTTGACCCCGGCATCCAGGGCGTCCTTGATGGAGAGGATGTTGGCTCCCAGCACCGCCGGGATGGAGAGGATGAAGGAAAAGCGCACGGCGAACTTCCGCTCAAAGCCCACAAGGCAGCCGGTGGTGATGGTGGTGCCGGAGCGGGAGAGGCCAGGGCAGGTGGCGAAGGCCTGGGAGATGCCCACGATGAGGGCGTCCGTCATCCGGGCGCTGCGCTCCTTCTTCCGGCCCTTTTTCACCCGGTCGCTGAAAAACAGCAGGAAGCCCGTGAGGATCAGGGCCGCCGCCACCACGTAGAGGTTGTCGGAAAGGCCCTCGATCCGGTCCTTGAAGGGCAGCACCGCGAAGAGAGGCAGCGTGCCCACGATGACCAGCAGGATCATCCGCCGGGCCGGGGGCAGGGGCGCAGGGGTGGAATGATGGGCGATATCCCGGATGCCCCGGAAGAACTCCAGGATCATCTCCCCGATCTCCGGCCAGTAGGCGATGAAGACCGCCACCAGGGTGCCCAGGTGCAGCAGGACGTCAAAAAACTGGGGGATGTTCTCCGTCCCGTCCATGTTGAGAAGCTGACTGGCAATGGCCAGATGGCCGGAGCTGGAGATGGGCAGGAACTCCGTCACGCCCTGGACCAGGCCCAGCAGGATGGATGTAAGGAAAGACATGGCTTCCACGCTCCCGATTCTTGGATTTTGCTTCCCCGGCGGAGACCGCCGGAGGTCCCCCCTTCCGGGGAACACGCCATAGATAGATGATTATAGCACACTTTGCGGAAGAATGCCAGAGCGAATTCCGTCGCCTCCGAGGCGAAGGGTCCGGGTGGCGATGCGCTCGCAGAAGCGGCGGTCATGCTCCACGAAGATCATGGTGGGGCGGTACTCCACCAGCAGCTCCTCGATCTGGATGCGGGAGAGAACGTCGATAAAGTTCATGGGCTCGTCCCAGAGGAAGAGGTGGGCCCGCTCCGAAAGGCTCCGGGCCAGGAGGACCTTTTTCTTCTGGCCGCTGCTGAAGTCCGCGATGTCCTTCTCAAACTGGCTCCGGGAGAAATCCAGCTTCCGGAGGATGGTGAGGAAGAGGCTCCGGTCGATCCCGGCGCGCTCCGCCAGGTCCCAGAGGCTGCCGGAGAGGGCGGAGGTATCCTGGCTCACATAGGAGACCGTGAGCTGGGAGCCGAGGTCCACCCGGCCGGTATGGGGGATCTCCTCCCCGCAGAGGAGCTTCAGAATGCTGGACTTCCCGCAGCCGTTGGGGCCCAGGATGGCAAGGCGCTCCCCACTCTCCAGGGAGAAGCTGAGGTCCCGGAAGACCGGGCCATGGCCGTAGTCCACCGTCAGGTCCCGGACCTCCAGCAATCGCTTTTTGTGGTAGGGGAGCGCCGTGAGCTTCAGGCTCTCCTCCCGCTCCCGGTTTTTCAGCAGGGCGGACTTCTCCTCCATGGCCCGCATTTGGCGGCGCTCCAGGTTTTTGCGGCGCTGCTGCATCCGGCGGGACCGCTCACCGATGTAGGCCCGGCCGCCGCCCTCGTTGTACCTCTCCCGGTGCTCGATGGCGCCGATCTTTTCGCTCTCCAGCTTGTCCGCCCAGGCCCGGGACTGCCGGGCGGCGGATTCCAGGCGGCGGATGTCCTTGCGGAGGCGCTGGTCCTGGGCCAGCTCAAAGGCGTCCTGGCGCCGCTTGTTCTCCCACCAGGTGGAGAAGTTCCCCTTTTGCAGGGTGATGTCCGCCCGGTTGATGGCCAGGATATGGTCCACGCAGCCATCCAGGAAGGCCCGGTCGTGGGAGACCAGGAGGTAGCCTCGCTTTCCCCGGAGGTAGCGGCTCAGCACCTCCCGGCCATGGAGGTCCAAGTGGTTGGTGGGCTCGTCGATGAGGAGGAAGCGGTCCTCCCCCAGGAAGAGGATGGCCAGGAGGACCTTGGTCCGCTCCCCGTGGGAGAGGCTCCCATAGGGGCGGTCCAGGACCGCCCCGTCCAGCTCCAGGCCCGCCAGCTCCCGCTCCAGCTCCCAGGTCTCCCTGCCGGGGGACAGGCGCTCCGCCACCTCCGCCACGGTCTTCGCCGGCTCCTCCACCGGGTAGGGGAAGTAGGCGAAGTCCACGGAGGCGCTGATCTTCCCCTGGTAGGGGTACTGTCCCAGCAGGAGCCGGAGGAAGGTGGTCTTGCCCCGGCCGTTCCGGCCCACAAAGCCCAAACGCCAATCGGTGTCGATCTGGAAACTGACGTCCTCGAAGATGTTCTCATAGCTGCCGTCGTAGGCAAAGGTCAGGTTCTGTACGTCAATGAGGGACATGGTCGTTCTCCTTTCTCACATGAAAAAACGGCTGCGGGAACGATCCCGCAGCCGAGAGAACGACAGAAAAAGACTGTGCCCCCGCTGCTGAAAGGATGTTTCCCGCGTCAAAGGCACAACGACTCCGGCAGCCCGCCCCTGGGCGGCCGCCAAACGATGCAGTTATGCCAGCTGTCAGCGGGTAATGGACATCCTTTCAACTCCTGTCTGTGTTAGGTTACACTCACTATACCATACCGCCGCCCCGCCGTCAAGCGCTTGCGGTAGGGCGGAAAGTATGGTAGAATGCAGTTCATTCCAACGATCCAAACACTGCGGCGATGGGAGGAGCGAATATGGCTGACTATATCGAAGCGCACAAGTTTTCCGCCAACCACCAGAAAGAATTATCCGAAGATACGAAATGCGGCTGCTTTTACTGCCTGAAGATCTTTGATCCCAAGGAGATCACGGACTGGCTGGAGGACCGCTCCGGCACCGCGGTCTGTCCCTATTGCGGGATTGACTCTGTCATCGGCGCGTACAGCGGCTATCCTATCACGACGGATTTCCTGCGGAAGATGCAGGAGTATTGGTTCTGACCGCACGGCAGCCCCCCCGCAGGACAGCGCAGGGCGCGTCCCAGAAGCAGGATGCCCACAGAAAACCGGGGACGGCGCTTGCCGTCCCCGGTTTTTACAGCTTTACAGCACAAAGAAGAAGACCGCCAGGAAGTGGAAGAGGGAGCCCGCCAGGATCAGCAGGTGGAAGAGCTCGTGGAAGGTCCAGTCCGGGGAGAGGTTGGGGCGCTTGATGATGTAGAAGACCGCGCCCACGGAGTAGCAGATGCCCCCCGCCGCCAGCAGCAGCAGGCAGGGCGTTCCCACGGCGGAGAAATCCTTCCAGACGAAGAGCAGCGCCCAGCCCATGGCCAGGTAGAGCACCGTGGAGAAGGCCCTGGGTGCGTTGATCCAGAAGAGCTTGCCCAGCACCCCGGCGATGGCCACGCACCAGAGGACGAGGCCGAAGCGTGCCCCTTTCGGCTGGGGCATCAGCACCATGGCGAAGGGGGTGTAGCTCCCGGCGATGAGGACGTAGATCATGCTGTGGTCCAGCTTCCGCAATCGGCGCTTGATGCCGCCGCTCAGGACCGTGCCGGGGCAGTAGTGATAGATGGCACTGGCGGAGTAGAGGGCCATCAGGGAGAAGGCGAAGACCATGGCGGCGGCCAGGGCGGCCATATTGGCGCCCGCCCACAGCGCCCGGAGCAGCAGCACCATGCCGCCGAAGAAGGCGGCCACCGCCCCCCAGGCGTGGGTAGCGCAGCTGACGGGGTCCTGGGCCTGGCGGAAGAACTGACTCATGAAAACGGCCTTCTTTCTTGATATCAAATCATGTAATATGGTTTTGAATACTATATATCACAGTTCAATACACTTTGCAATAGCGTTTGCAGATTTTTAACGCGCCGGAGCAAAGAATTTCTTGCGTTTCCCTTTTTCTTCCCTTATAATAGGAGTACAAGCAAAGATGGATAGCTGCAACGGAGTGCTGCGCGCACGGGCTGACACCTATCTTCCTTTGCGAGCGGTAGGTGTTTCGGGCTTGGCCCGGAGCACCTTTTTCCGTATGCGGCACCCCATTCCGCCCACAGAAGGGAACGAAACTGAAGGAGGACGTATCTATGGTTCTACTCACCAACGGCAGACTCATCACCCGTGACAGCCAGGGCAAGGGCTACTATGAGCACGGCGCCGTGGCCTACGAGGGCACGAAGATCGTGGAAGTCGGCGAGGAAGCCGCGCTCCGGGCCAAGTACCCCGACGCGGAGATCCTGGACGCCAAGGGCGGCGTTATCATGCCCGCTCTCATCAACGCCCATACCCATATCTATTCCGCTCTGGCACGGGGCCTTTCCATCGTGGGCAACAATCCCACCAATTTTTATGAGGTGCTGGACGGCACCTGGTGGGCCATCGACCGCCACCTGATGATGGACGGCACCCGGGCCTCCGCCACCGCCCTCTACATCGACTCCATCAAGCAGGGCGTCACCACC
>SFLD01000042.1 GCA_004553545.1 Clostridiales bacterium
CAGGCGGCGTAGCCGTCGCACTTGGCGCAGAGGTGCTCCGCCGTCTCCGGGGACTGGGGGTCCGTGGAGTGAGCGCCGGTCTCCGCCACCATGGCCCGGAGCTTCTCCGGGTTCTCCAGCATGGGGCAGGGGCGCATCATGTTGTCATTGAAGGGCATGTTGTCGTGGTACGCCATGAAGATGGGGCTCTGGAGGGCCTCCAGCAGGCTCACCTCCCGGATGTTGGCGTTGGAGTAGTGGATGAAGACGCAGGGGTCCACATCGCCATTGGCGTTGATGTGGAGGTAGCGCCGCCCGCCGGCGATGCAGCCGCCCACATACTCCGCGTCGTTCTGGAAGTCCATGGCGAAGAGGGGCTTCTCCGCCCGGAGCTTCCGGATGCGGCGATAGACCGTCTCCCGCTGCTCCGGGGAGGGCAGCAGCTCCGGCGCGGCGTCGTTGCCCACGGGCATGTAGTGGAAGTACCAGATGAAGTAGGCCCCCATCCGGATGAGCTGGTCGTAGTACTCCTCCGAGGTGATGGAATCGTAGTTGGCGCCGGTGTAGCAGGAGGAGATGCCGTAGAGGAGCTTCCGCTCATGCAGCAGCTCCATGGCGTGGAGCACCTTCCGATAGGTCCCCTGGCCCCGGCGGCCGTCGGTGGCGGCCTCGTCCCCCTCCAGGGAGATGGCGGGCACGAAGTTCTTCACCCGCAGCATCTCGTCGGCAAAGGCCTCGTCGATGAGGGTGGCGTTGGTGAAGCAGAGGAAGATACAGTCGTCGTGCTTCTCGCAGAGCCGGATGAGGTCCTTCTTCCGCACCAGGGGCTCGCCGCCGGTGTAGATATACATGTAGATGCCCAGCTCCTTGCCCTGGCGGATGATGCCGTCGATCTCGTCAAAGCTCAGGTTCAGCTTGTTGCCGTACTCCGCCGCCCAGCAGCCGGTGCAGTGGAGGTTGCAGGCGGAGGTGGGGTCCAGCAGGATGGCCCAGGGGACGTTGCAGTTGTACTGCTTGCGGTAGGACTCCTGCCGGTCCCAGCCGATGAGGTTGGCGTTCAGGAAGAAGTTGGCCGCCATGGTCTTCATGACCTCGGGGTCCACGTCGTTCACCACGTGCAGGATGTAGTCGTGGTAGGGGTGCTTGGGGTCCTCGATGGCCGCCCGGATGGTGGCCCGCTGGCGCTCAAACTCGCCGTTTGCGAACTTGTCTGCCCAGTCCATGATGTGCCGGAGGTTCTTCTCCGGGTCCTTATAGAGGTAGTGGAAGGCCTGCTCCAGGCCCACCCGTTTCAGTGTGGTGGAAACGCTCATAGTCCCGATCCTTTCTTTCTCCGGCCTCCCGGCCGGTGTTGTCTCTCTCACGCGGACGGACACGTCCACCGGAAAGTATCCCCTCCCGGCTGCCGTCCGTCCCGGCGGAGCGGACATTCCCTGGGGTTTCCCGCCGCCAGGCCGCTCTGCCCTTCGTCGTTGCCGTCATTGTAGCGGCACCCCCGTCCTCCGGCAATAGACAACCCACCCGAAACGTCAAAAATGCGACACTTCCCCGCCCTTTGCCTACTTTCCCGCCGCGCTTCCACGAAAACGCAAAAAGGGACCGTCTGCCTCCGAGGCAGACGGTCCCTCTCTTTTTCTTTCCCGGCTCACTCCTCCTGCCGCTGGGCAGCCATGCCGCCCAGGTCCACATCCCGGGTTTTGGGCTTGGCAGGCGCGGCGGGCGCCGTCCCCAGGCCGAAGTCCTTCTCCGCGCTGGCGGTATCCCGGCGGAGCATGGTCTCCATCACCCGGATGTCGCTGTCCACGTTCATGGCGTCCATCTTGTAGAGCTCGTCCAGCTGGTGCTCAAAGCCCGCCACGATGGAGTCCATGGTCTTCTCGATGCGGTCCTTGGCCTGGCCCAGATTGGCTCCCTCCACCCCGGTGGCCTCAAACTCCGCGTAGGAGTCCAACAGCTTCTGGGTGGTGGGGAGGTAGTAGTTGAGGAAGGTGTCGATGCTGCTCCGCTTCTTGGGATCCGCCTCCACCGCCTGGAAGATCTTAGCCGTGACTTCCTCCAGCCGGTCGATCTTGGCGGAGAGCACGGGGTCTGCGATGCGGTCGTTGGCCCGGCGGATGTTCCGCAGGATGCCGGAGTAGCCCTCCTCCGCCTCCTTGGGGGGCGCGGCGGCCTCCTCGGCCTCCTCCTGGCGGCGCTGCCAGTCCTCATCCGCCTGGCTGGAGCGGAAGAAGTACCCCAGCTCCCGGTTGAGATAGGCCTTGCCCCCGAAGAAGCCCTTGGAGATCATGGCCTGCAGGTCCTTCGTCACCCGCCGCTGGGAGAAGCCCGTGACCCGTGCCAGCTCCTCCACGGACATGGCGGGCCGGTCCCCCATCACGGCGAGATACTGGGCAGCAGGTCCTCCAGGTAGAGGAAGAAGTCCTTGGACCAGGCGATCATCTCCACCGGCTCCGCGCAGGCCACCAGACCCACCGCCGCCAGGATCGCGCCCACGATCATCAGCGTCCGGGCGGTGGATTTCTTCTGGGAAGGCGCCTTCATCACCTGATGGACGGTCTTCTGGGCCCGGTTGGGCTGGCTTGCCTGCCGCCCCGCCCGGTCGCTTGTCCGCTGGCCGGAGGTCTCCTGCAGGGGCGGGGGCGCCGCCTGCTGCTTCTTCTCGCCGCCGCCCACGCCGAAGAGCTTCAGGAACAGCAGCACCAGCGCCAGGGGCGAGAGCCCGAAGATAAAAAGCAACACGATGAGTCCCCAGGAGATCCAGCCCTCGTCCTTCTGCCGTTTCGCGCTCATTGGGACTCCCCCTTCTTGCGGAGCTTCCGCTTGTTGCCGTGCTCGTCCACGAGGTAGGTGTTGGCGAGATGGGCGTCCAGATTCCCCAGCACGGACTGCACATACTCCCGCCGCAGGGCCTGATGCTCCGCCTGCTCCTCCTCCGTCAGGGCCTCGCCGCTCTTCTTCCGGCGGGCCAGCTCATTGATCCGGTCGATCTTTTCCCGTTCCATGGCTTATTCCTCCGTTTTCCTCTCAAATACCAGGTCGATGCTGTCGATGAAGCCCCCGGCCCGCTGCGTCGCCGGGACGCAGCCGGCAAAGCGCCAGCCCTCCCGCCCCCGGCGGCGGATGATATCCTGATAGCCCTCCATGGCGAGGCCCACCCCGCCGAAGAGGCTATATCCGCTGGCGGAGCACTCCACCGTCTCAAACTCATAACTGTACATGTTCCCACTCCCTCAGAGATACTGCCGCACGGTGACGGCGATGCGGCCCTTCTTCGTCAGGCCCCCAACCTCCGTCAGCCGGAATTTCCCGAAGCCCCGGGCGGAGACCGTGTCGCCTTCTGCCAGAAGCCGGTCGGCCTTGGCGCAGTCCACCCAATTCACCTGGACCTTGCCGCTGGAGATGAGCTCCGCCGCCTTCCCCCGTGCCATCCGGAAGCCCACGCTGACGAGAGCGTCCAGCCGCGGGGAAGAGACGATATCCTTGACCTCCCGGAACTTCGCCTCCGGGATGTGGAGGTCGTGCCGCCCCACCTCGCTGAGCTTCAGCTTCGTCCGCCCGGCGCTCTCCCAGCTGTTAAGAAGGAAATCCGCCACGCTCTCGTGCACCAGCACGTCCGTGCTCTCCTCCCCCACCAGGATGTCGCCGATCTTCCCCCGGACCACCCCCATACCCATGAGGGCCCCGAGAAAATCCCGGTGGGTCAGGGGCTTTTCCGCCCGGTACCGGGCCCGCAGGCAGCGGAGGGAGGCCTCCGCCCCCTCCCGCTCCATCCAGTCCGGCAGGAAGAGCAGCATCCTCCGCTCCGCTCCCTCATAGCCGCCGTCGGCGGCCCAGTCCGTCTCTGAAAATCCCGCCAGGCGCAGCGCCTCGCCGCAGCGCACTTGCTCCGCCGGGGAGAGGAAGTCCGTCTCCGCCGGGGCGTTCCGCCGCCGGGCCTGCTCCGCCCGGTCCAGCACGTGGGCCAGCAGCAGCCGCTCCTCCCCCTGGGCTCCCAGGCGGTCCAACAGCTCCGATTTATCCATGGTTCAGCTCCTGTGTCCGGACCAGGGCGGCATAGGCCCCGTTCCTGGCCATCAATTCCGAGTGGCTCCCCAGCTCCACGATGCGGCCCCCCTCCACCACGGCAATGCGGTCGGCATTGCGGACGGTGGAGAGCCGGTGGGCGATGATGATGGTGGTGCGGCCGTGGGAAAGCCGCTCAAAGGTGGCCTGCAGCTTGGCCTCCGTCACGCTGTCCAGGGCGGAGGTCGCCTCGTCCAAAATCAGCACCGGCGGGTCCTTCAGGAAGATCCGGGCGATGGAGATCCGCTGCTTCTGCCCGCCGGAGAGCAGGGTCCCCCGCTCTCCCACATAGGTCTCAAAGCCGTCGGGCATGGCCATGATGTCATCATAGATCTCCGCCAGCTTCGCCGCCCGGACCACCTCTTCCTCGCTGGCCCCGGGCTTGCCGCAGCGGATGTTCTCCAGGATGCTGTCCGCAAAGAGGAAGACCTCCTGCTGCACCACGCCCACCTGCTGCCGCAGGGACCGCTGGGTGACGGCGCGGACGTCCTGTCCGTCGATGCGGACGGCGCCCGCCGTCACGTCGTAAAACCGGGGGATCAGCTGGCAGAGGGTGGACTTCCCCCCGCCGGAGGGCCCCACCACCGCCAGCGTCTCGCCGGGGCGGATGTGAAGGTCCACGTCGTGGAGGACGGCCAGATCCGCCTGATAGGCAAAGCTCACGTGCTCCACGTCGATCTGCCCCCGGACCTTCCCCAGATCCCTGGCGTCCGGGGCGTCCTTCAGCTCCGGCTCCGTCCGCATCAGCTCCAGGAAGCGCCCGAAGCCCGCGGTGCCGTTGGCCAGGAGCTCCGAGAAGTTTGCCAGCCGCCGGACGGGGTTCACAAAGGTCGTGATATAGAGGCTGAAGGTGATGAGATCCACGGTGTTCAGCTGCCCCTGCATGATGAGGTATCCGCCCACGGCGATGACCGCGGCGGAGAGGAGGCAGAGGAAGAACTCCATGGTGGCGTTGAAGCGGCCCATGGCCTTGTGGAACTGCCGCTTGGAGGTCTTGTAGATGTCGTTGGCGGCGTTGAACTTCTCCAGCTCCTCCGGCTCATTGGCGAAGGCCTTGGCCGTCCGCATGCCGGAGATGCCGGACTCCATCCCGGCATTGATGACGGCGGTCTTCTGCTTCACCTGGCGGCTGGCGGCGCTCATGGACCGGCGGCAGCCCCAGATCACCAGGAAGAAGACCGGCAGGATCGCCGCGATGACGAGAGCCAGCCGCCACTGGATGTGAAACATAATGGCAAGGGCTCCGAGAATGGTGACGCCGGAGATGAAGATGTCCTCCGGCCCGTGGTGGGCCAGCTCCGTGATCTCAAAGAGCTCGCTGGTGAGGCGGCTCATGAGGACACCGGTGCGGTTGCGGTCAAAGTAGCGGCAGTCCAGCTCCTGCATGTGGCGGAAGAGGTCCCGCCGGATGTCGGCCTCCACCAGGATGCCGAAGGTGTGGCCCCAGTAGCCGATGACATACTGCATCCCCGCCCGGACGGCGAAGGCCAGCAGCACGACGGCCATGACAGTGAAGAAGGTCCGGTAGGCGTCCTGCGGCAGCAGCTCATACATGCACCAGCGGGAGACGTAGGGGAACGCCAGGTCAATGAGGGAGATGCAGAGGGCGCAGGCCATATCCAGAAGGAAGAGCTTCCGGTGGGGCCGGAAGTAGGAGAGAAAGATCCGCAGGCCGGATCGCTGCTGGAACTCACGGGTGGTCATTCGCTTGATGCTCCTTTATCGTGATCCAAAAAATCACACAGTCTTACAGAATACAGCATAGCACATCCCGGCGGAAATAGCAACGGAAATCCCCGGGCGCGGCCGCGCCCGGGGATGCTTTCGTTTTCTCCCGTGGGAGGTCACTTGTTGGCCAGGAACTCGCCCTTCACGTAGCCGTCGGTATCCACGCCGCCGCTGCCCACGAAGGTGATCTCATACCAGCCGTTGCCGGCGTCCGCCTTGATGGTGACCTCGTTCCCGTTGACCAGGGACGCGATGGCCGCGTTCTCCGTGCCGGGACCGGAGCGGACGTTGACGCCGGCGGGGGCGTTGATGACCGTGGCCGCCCCCAGCTTCAGGCTGCCGCCGGTGGGGGTGGGATCGGTGGGCGTTGTGGGCGTCGCGGGGGCGCTGCCGCCCTTCACCCGGACGATGCAGACGGCCTTCTGGTCCCCGTCCGTCACCAGGATGTTCACGGTACCGTTGGCCGCCGCCGTCACCGTGCCGCTCTCGCTCACCGTCGCGATGGCGTCGTTCTCGCTGAGCCAGGTATAGCTGCCGCTGCCGCCGGAGACGCTCAGGGTCACGTCGGGATCGCCCACGTTGGTGCTGTAGTCGGTCTTGCTGAGGGTCAGGCCGTCCGGCAGGGCGAGCGCCGCCTCATAGGTGAGCCCCGCAGGCTCGGGATCCACCACCGGCTCCTCCCCGCTGGAAGAGGCACCGGAGGACCCCTGGGAGCTGACGGCGCCCGAGGGCTCGCTGCCCGCCGGATCCTGGCCCCAGCCCAGCTTCTCCCCGATGGCCTTGCCGAAGAGGAGGTAAATGAGCAGCACCGCCATCAGCAAAATGGCGATGACCAGCATGGGGCTCAGCAGGCTGGGTCCCCCCTGGCGCACCCGGTGGCCCCCCTTGCGCTTGGTGCCCTTCCCCCGGCGGAAATTCTTCTCCTCCTCACAGAAGGGGCAGGAGCGGTAGGTATCGGAATACTTCTCCCCGCAGACGGGGCACGTTTTCATAGCCATATCTCAGATCCTCCCAAAAGCGGCGGATGGAAACTCAACACTTTACATAATAAAGTTTTTCCCCGGGGCCGTCAAGAGCTTTTCGCTTTTTTTCGTCTTTTGCCGCCGGAGTCCTTGCTTTTGCGGCCATCGGCTCTTATAATGGCTGGTAGAAACCAACACGAGGGGGAGCGTTTCATGGATACCATTCTCATCGGCATCGCCGGCGGCACCGGCAGCGGCAAGACCACCCTGACCCGCCACCTGAAGGAGCACTTCGGCGACAACGTCACCGTCATCGGCCACGACAGCTACTATAAGCGCCAGGTGGGCAAGACCTACGAGGAGCGGGCCCGCCAGAACTACGACCACCCGGACGCCTTCGATACCGACCTCATGATCGAGCACCTCCATGAGCTGATGGAGGGCCGCTCCATCCAGTGCCCGGTCTACTCCTACGTGGACCACAACCGGACGGACGAGACCGTGGAGGTAAAGCCCAATAAAGTCATCATCGTGGAGGGCATCCTGATCTTCGCCCACCCCGTCCTGCGGGAGATGTTCGACATCAAGATCTTCGTAGAGACGGATGCCGACGTCCGCATCCTCCGCCGGGCCCTGCGGGACGTGGAGGACCGGGGCCGGACCCTCCAGTCCGTGGTGACCCAGTACCTCACCACCGTCAAGCCCATGCACGAGCAGTTCGTGGAGCCCTCCCGCAAGTACGCGGACATCATCGTCCTGGAGGGCGGCCATAACCTCGTCGCCCTGGACATGATCATGCAGCGCATCCAGAACCACATCGACCAGCACTGAAAAAGGAGAAGAGCGGGGACGCCCGGCGTCCCCGCTCTCTTTTTGCCCTCTCAGAAGACCACCAGCAGCAGCATCTTGAACTGCTCCTGGCCGTAGACCGCGTGGGGGTGCCCCGCCGGCATGACGATGGACTCCCCCTGGTGGAGCAAAAACTCCTCCCCGTCGATGGTGATCCGCCCCACCCCGTCCAGGCACGTCACAAAGGCGTCCCCGCCGGAGGCGTGGGTGCTGATCTCCTCCCCCTTGTCAAAGGAGAAGAGGGTCACGCTGACGGCGCTGTTCTGGGCCAGGGTCCGGCTCACCACCTGCCCCGGCTGATAAGCCACCTGCTCCCGCAGGGTCAGAACTTCCTTCTCGCTGATGTTCTTCATTTTCTCCATACCGCATGCTCCTTCCTGGTTTTCCTTTCAGTTTGCCCGGTTTCCTCCGATGATAGCACAGTTTTCCCCGTTAGTCCAGAATGCGTCCGTCCACCGAGACGGTGACCACGTTCCAGGGGATGAACTTCCCGCTCTTTTTCAGGGCGTCCTTGGCCGCCATCTCCAGCCCGCCGCAGCAGGGCACCTCCATCCGCAGGATGGTCAGCTCCCGGATGTCGTTGCTCTCCAGAATGGCGGTGAGCTTCTCCCGGTAGTCCACGGCGTCCAGCTTGGGACAGCCGATGACCGTCACCCGCCCCCGCATGAAGTCCTGGTGGAAGCTGGCGTAAGCGTAGGCGGTGCAGTCCGCCGCCACTAAGAGCTTGGCCCCGTCGAAGTAGGGGGCCTTTACCGGCACCAGCCGGATCTGGCAGGGCCACTGGGCCAGCTGGCTCTCCGCCGGGGCAGCCGTCTCCGCCTTCCCGGCGGTCTCCGCCCGGTGGAAGAGATGCATCCTCTGCCCCGGACAGCCGTGGAACGCTTCGCCCTTGGCCTTCTTCGCCGCCTGGACGGCGGCCTCGTCATAGGCCGCGGCCTCCCGCTCCACAAAGGTGATGGCCCCGGTAGGGCAGGCGGGCAGGCAGTCCCCCAGCCCGTCGCAGTAGTCGTCCCGCAGGAGCTTGGCCTTCCCGTTCACCATGCCGATGGCGCCCTCGTGGCAGGCGTTGGCGCAGGCGCCGCAGCCGTTGCATTTTTCCTCGTCAATATGGATAATTTTCCGGATCATATCGTGATCCTCCCTTTCGTTGTTGCTGGCGTCAGTATAGGCCATCCGGCCCCAAAAGTCTGTTGTTAAAACAACAAAATTACAGAAAGTTTCCCTTTTTCCCTCAGGGAAACGAATCGTCGAGCCCCGAAACGCCCCTCTCCCGCTTCCGTCGGTTGACTTTCCGCCGCCCCGGGGCGATACTGGAGCCAGACAAACGAAGGAGGTCATGCCCATGGACGCGGCAGTATTCGGAAGATTCCTGGCGGAGACCCGCCGGGCGCAGGACCTGACCCAGGCGGAGCTGGCGGGACGCATCGGCGTCACGGACAAGGCGGTGAGCCGCTGGGAGCGGGGCGTGGGCTTCCCGGACATCAACACCCTGGAGCCCCTGGCTGCCGCCCTGGGTCTCACGGTGCCGGAGCTGATGCGCTCCCGCCGGGAGGAGGCCCCTCAGCCCCTCTCGGACCGGGATGTGACGGAACTTCTTCAAAGCGCCGTCACCATGGCCCGGGAGAATCAGCGCCAGGACCGGACCGCCACCCTTCTCGCCATCCTGGTGACGGTGCTGGCGGGCACACCGGCCTTCCTCACCCGGCACGCCAACCTGGGCGGAGCCTGCTTCTTCGGGGCCGTGGCCGCCATGGCGGCGGTGGGGGCCTACCTCTACCTCCGCAACCGGGAGGACCGGGCCAGCCGCCGGATCTACGGCTGCTTCCTCCTGGCCGGCACGGGCCTGACCCTGGCCCTGCTCCTCACCATGGGCGTCCCGGCCCAGGTCCTCCTCTGGGGCCTCTTCGCCGGGCTCTGCCTCCTCCTGGCCCTCTCCGCCCGGCCCTGAGTATCCCATCGAATTTCACGAAAGAAGGCATTTCCCATGCGAGACTTCCAAAAGCAGCACCCCGCCCTGGCCGAGGCCGGGGATACGCTCCTCTCCCTCCTCTCCGGCCCCTTCGCCCTGGCCGCCATCGCCCTGGCCTGGCTCCGGGAGAAGCGCCATTGACCCAAAGCGGAACGCCCCGGCGTCCTTTCGGACGCCGGGGCGTTCTCAGTGCAAGGCTTCGCGGGCGGATGCTCAGCCGTTGTACTGGCTATAGAGCTCGGACCACTTGTCCAGCATGGCGGTCTTGTTGGCGATGAGCCAATCGATGTCCCGGGTGACCCAGTGGATGGTGTCAGACTCGGGCAGCCAGCTCTGCTCCACCACCACGTTCTCGTTGGTGAAGCGGACAGTGCCCACGTAGTTGGCGCGATAGGACTGACCCTCGGCGCTCTGCAGCCACTCGATCATGGCCTTGGCGGCGTCCATGTGGGGGGCGTTCTTCACGATGGCGGCGGCGAAGGCGAAGGCGGAGGAGCCCTCGGAGGGATAGACCATCTTGATGTTGGTGGCGCCGTCCTTCAGCAGGGTGGAAGCGCCGTCCTCATAGGTGAGGCCCACCACGTACTCGCCCTGCTGCACGCTCTTGAAGCAGGCGGAGGAGGAGCCGACCACGATGAGGCCGTTCTGCAGCATGCCCTCGATCTGGGCCCAGGCCTCGTCAGAGTCGTTGCCGTACACGGCGAAGATATTGGAGAGGTTGTTCCAGGCGGCGGAGGAGGTGGTGGGGTCGGAGATGATGACCTTGCCGTTGAGGGCGGGGTTCAGGAGGTCTGCATAGGAGTTGATCTCGATGCCCAGCTCGGCCTCCAGGTCGGTATTCACGCAGAACACCACGGAGGACAGGTGGTCATAGTTGTAGAAGCCGTTGTTGCTCTGGTACTCCTCGGGCAGCTCGCTGTCGTGGGAGGAGACGTAGTTCTCGAAGATGCCGGCGTACTTGTCGCCGTCCGCCTGGTTGAGGCCGGAGTAGAAGACGTCGATGGTGGGGTTGTCGCCCTCGGCCTCGACGCGGGCCACGCCCTCGCCGGCGGAGCAGGTGATGATCTCGATGTTCACGTCGGGATAGAGCGCGGTGAAGCCCTCGGTGATGGCCTCCAGGTCCAGGTCAGTGGCGGAGGAGCAGATCACGAGGTCGCCGGAGATGTTGGCGGGCTCTTCCCCGGAACCGGAACCGGAGCCACTGCCCGCGGGGGTGTTGCTGTCGCCGCAGGCGGCCAGAGACAGGGCCATGGCCAGGGCGAGAACAAGCGCGAAGATCTTCTTTTTCATCGTTTTTCTCCTTCTATCATTTCTTTTCTCATAAGCGTCCCGAAGGGGCGCTGACAAGCCGTCTCGGGGGAAACTCAGTCGTCCCAGGGGTGCAGGACCACCTTCATGGCCTTGCCCTTGCGGAACTTCTCGTAGCCGGAGAGCCACTGGGACATGGGGAGGACATCCGTGATGAGGGGCTTCAGGTCCACACACTTGCCGTTGAGGATGCGCAGCGTCCGGGCCCAGGTGACGGTGGAGGTGGACTTGTCCCCCTGGATGGTGATCTCCTTCTTGTAGATGACATTATAGTAGTCGATGGGGACCTTGCCCATATTCATGCCGATGGCCACGAAGGTGCCCTTGCGCTTGCAGCAGTCCAGGGCGCAGTCGATGCCGGGCACCGTGCCGGTGCACTCGTAGACGAAGTCCGCTCCCCGGCCCTCGGAGAGCTCCTCGAGATAGGCCTTCAGGTCCGTCTCCTGGGAGTTCACCGTGTGCTGGATGCCGTAGTTCTCCCGGGCGAAGCGCAGCCGCTCCTCATCCCCGGTGATGCCGGACATCACCACCACGCAGCCGCAGGCCTTGGCGAGCGCCGCCACCATCTGGCCCATGGGGCCGGGGCCCACCACCAGCACCAGATCGCCGGGATAGGGGTGGGTCAGGTTGCTGACGGCGTGGACCACGCAGGCAAAGGGCTCCGCCAGGGCGCCCTCCTCAAAGCTCAGGTCGTCGGCCAGCTTGTGGCAGTACTGGGCGGAGGCGATGCAGTAGTTGGCGAAGTAGCCGTCCGCCGCGGAGCCCAGGCCCTTCCGGTGGGCGCACATATTGGTCTCGCCCTTGCGGCAGTACTCGCAGGTGCCGCAGGCGGTGAGGGTGGTCTCGGCGGTGACCCGGTCGCCCACCTTCACGGAGGTGACGCCCTCGCCCACCTCCACCACCACGCCGGCCCCCTCGTGGCCGATGATGACGGGGTAGGCGTAGCGGTCGGCCATGAGGCCGTTGTAGAGGGCGTGGATATCCGAGCTGCAGATGGAAGCCGCCATCACCTTGATCTTCACCTGGCCGGGGCCGGGGGCGGGCTCCGGTAAATTGGTCCGGAAAAACGTGCCGTTTTCGCCGGGAAATTCCTTCACGATACCGTTCATTGTGATAATCCTCTCTGTCTCAAAGCGTTACCTTTGAACGTTTTCTTGTGTTTGAATATAACATTTGCCTTAGAATTTTGCAAGAGAAAGGGGGAATTTTTCCGAAACTTTCGGCAAAGTACACGGATTTCTCCCCCGGAAATCGGCGCCTTGCCCAACGCCTTTGTGCAAATCATTCTTTCGCAGTGTTTATTGTTAACATTTTAACTGCTTTCCGCCCGTTTTCTCCGCTTTGGGAACTTTTTCAGAAATAAAGTTTGACCATTTCCCGATTTTGTGTTAAAGTGTTAACAAGTTGAGAAACCACGGAAGAAGGGAGCGCCCCCATGAACGCAGACGCCCGCAGAGAGATCATTCAGGAATTCGTCGACCAGAACCACGACGTGAGCTTCGCCCGGATCCGGGACCTCTTTCCCAATGTCTCGGAGATGACCATCCGCCGGGACCTGGAGCACCTGAGCCAGTCCCACAAGATCATCCGGGTCCTGGGCGGGGCCGGCCCGGGAGCTGGTGCAGCCGGACTCTACCATCTTCCTGGGCTCCGGCACCACCACGTTCCAGCTGGCGAAGCTCTTCCCCAACGCCCGGAACTACGTCATCACCACCTGCCTCAACTGCGCCATCGAGCTCTCCTCCCGGGAGGATGTCTCCATCCTGATGCTGGGCGGCAGCATCAATAAGAACAGCTACTGCGTCAACGGCTCCATCGCCGCCGAGATGGTGGAGAACATGCGCTTCAACATCGCCTTTCTGGGGGTCAGCGGCTACTTCCCGGGAAAGGGCTTTGCCACCAGCGTGGCGGAGGACTACGTCCTGCGCCAGAAGATCGTGGAGCGCAGCGACTGCACCGTGATCCTGATGGATTCCAGCAAGGCCAGCTCCCGGGGCATCTACACCTTCGCCCCGCTGGACACCGTCAGCTACGTGGTCTCCGACGGCCACCTCCCCCAGGAGATGGTGGAGGAGGTCACCGCTAGCGGCATCACCGTCCTCTGACGGCCAGACGCCCGGAAAGCGCAAGCGCCCCCGGAAGCCCGCGGCTTCCGGGGGCGCTTTCTATGGGCCGCGCTATGGGCCGCGGCAGGCCAGGCGGCCTCCTGCGGAAGCATCCGGCCGAAACGGCGGGAAGGAGCCAGTTTGGGGCTTGCAAAACCCGCCGCTGACCGGTAGAATAGAAGGGACATGCTGCTGGGAGGCCCGTCTTGGCCTCCCCCTTTCTATGAAATCACCTGACGGGAGGTCGAGGATCATCAAAGAGAAAAAACAGGAAAAAACGCTCCGGCATCTCAAGAAATGTCTCCGGGGCTACGGCGGCTGGACGGCGGCCGCCGCCCTTTTCGGCGGGCTGGAGGTGCTGCTGGAGGTCTTCATCCCCATGCTGATGTCCGTCATCGTGGACGGCGGGCTCTACCGGGAGGAGGACTTCATGCTGCGCTCCCTCTTCCCGGAGGCCCTCATCGCCCAGCGGGACCGCTTCGTCCTCACCGTGGGCGGCATCATGATCGTCATCGCCTGCTGCTCCATGATCTGCGGACTGCTCAGCGCCCGCTGCTCCGCCATCGCCAGCCAAGGCTTTGCCAAAAACCTGCGGCAGATGCTGCTGGAGAAGCTCCAAAGCTTCTCCTTCTCCAACATCGACCACTTCTCCACCCCCAGCCTCATCACCCGGGCCACCACGGACGTGAACACCGTCCGCACCACCATGCACCTCATCATCCGCTCCCTGAGCCGGAGCCCCATCATGCTGGTGCTGGCCACGGTGATGGCCTTCACCATCTCGCCCCACCTGGCCCTCTTCTTCGTGGGCTCCCTGCCGGTGCTGGCAGTGACCCTGGCCGTCATGATGCACATCGGCCAGCCCCGCTTCCGGAAGATGCTCCTGAAGATGGACGAGATGAACCGGGCCATCCAGGAAAACCTCATCAGCAGCCGGGTGGTGAAGGCCTTCGTCCGGGGGGACTATGAGTCGGAGCGCTTCGCCGGCACCGTGGAGGACCTGCGCCATGCCCAGCTCTCCTCCGCCCGGCTTTTCACCCTGACGGGTCCCATCCAGATGGGCATCATGTGGACCTGTACGGTGCTCCTGCTGCTCTTCGGCGGGCGGGAGATCATCTTCGGCACCACGGGGCTTCTCACGGGCCAGCTGGTGAGTCTCGTGTCCTACAGCACCCAGGCGGTCTCCTCCCTCACCATGCTCTCCTGGCTTTTGATGTCCCTCTCCCGGGCCCAGGCCTCCATGCGCCGCATCAACGAGGTCTTTGATGAGGAGCCGGACATCGCCGACGGCCCCTCGGACGCCGTGGTCCGGGACGGCAGCGTGGACTTTGAGGACGTCTGCTTCAGCTATACCAACGACCCGGAGAAGCTAAACCTGCACCACGTCTCCTTCCACATCGAAAGCGGCGAGACCATCGGCGTCATCGGCGGCACCGGGGAGGGGAAATCCACTCTCGTGAGCCTCATCCCCCGCTTTTACGACACCCTCTCCGGCACGGTGAAGGTGGGCGGGATGGACGTCCGGGACTACCGGCTGGAGAGCCTGCGGGACGGGGTCTCCATGGTGCTGCAGAACGGCACCCTCTTCTCCGGCACCATCGCCTCCAACCTCCGCTGGGGCAAGCCCGACGCCACGGTGGAAGAGATGCAGGCGGCCTGCGCCATCTCCTGCGCCGACGAGTACATCGACCGCTTCCCGGACGGGTACGAGACGGTGCTGGAGCAGAACGCCGCCAACCTCTCCGGCGGCCAGCGCCAGCGTCTGCGCATCGCCCGGGCCATCCTCAAGGCCCCGAAGATCCTCATCCTGGATGACTCCACCAGCGCCGTGGACATGGCCACGGACGAGCACATCCGCCGGGGGCTGAAGGGGGCGCTGCCCGGCACCACCAAGATCATCATCGCCCAGCGCATCGCCTCCATCGTCAGCTGCGACCGGATTTTGGTGCTGGACGAGGGAAAGCTCTCGGACTTCGGCACCCATGAGGAGCTGATGGCGCGGAGCCAGATCTACCGGGACGTCTACGACAGCCAGATGAAGCAGGAGGTGAGCGCCGATGCCGAGAGTTGAGCTGCGGGATTACCGCAAGGCCCGGACCCCCTTCGGGAGCCTGATGCGCCTCTTCCGCTACTTCAAGCACTGCCGGCTGATCCTCATCTGCGCGGTGGTCTCCATCCTGGTCTACGCGGCGGCCACCATCGCCGCCTCCTACTGCATGAAGCCCCTGGTGAACCTGCTGAAGGAGAGCGGCCTGGCACCGGACGAGGTCTATGCCAAGTACTTAGCCCTCCTGCTGGGCCTTGCCGGGCTCTACCTTCTCAGCGTGGTGACCAACTACCTCCTGAACCGGCTGATGCTGGAGTGCAGCACCGTCATCATGCGGGCCCTCAGGACGGAGCTTTTCGACAAGATGCAGAAGCTCCCCATCCGCTATTTTGACGCCAACACCAACGGCAGCCTCATGAGCTACTTCACCAACGACATCGAGGCCACCAACGAGCTTTTGCAGCACGCCATCACCCAGATGCTGATCTCCGTCACCTCCCTTCTCGGCACCATCGGCATGATGCTGGCCCTGTCCCTGCGGCTTTTCTCGCTGATGGTGGTGCTGGCGGTCATCGTTATCGTGGTGGTGCGCCTCATCACGAAAAAGAGCAGCCGCAGCTACCGCCAGCAGCAAAAGGACGCCGCCAGCGTCAACGGCTTCCTGGAGGAGATGATCGCCGGGCAGCGGGACGTGAAGGTCTTCACCCACGAGGCCCAGGTGATGGCGGACTTTGCTCCTATCAACGAGGACTTCTGCCGCTCCTCCACCGAGGCCACCACCGTCACCTCCATCGTGGGGCCCATCCTCAATAACCTCTCCCACTTCTTCTATGCCCTGACCTGCGCCGTGGGCGTGCTGTGGCTCAGCGGGGCCAACGCCGGCGGCATCCTCATCACCTTCCTGGGCTACATCCGGAACTTCGCCGAGCGGGTCAGCCAGATCTCCGAGCAGTTCAACGCCATCATGCTGGCCCTGGCCGGCGCGGAGCGAATCTTCGACGTGCTGGACATGCCGCCGGAGCTGGACGAGGGCGAGGTCACCCTGGAAAACGTGGGCCGGGACTACTTCTGGGTGAAGCCGGACGGGGAACGGGTGCCCCTCCGGGGCGATGTCCGCTTCTACGGAGTGGACTTCGCCTACGTGCCGGAAAAGCCGGTGCTCCAGGACCTCTCCCTCTACGCAAAGCCCGGGCAGAAGATCGCCTTTGTGGGCTCCACCGGCGCCGGGAAGACCACCATCACCAACCTCATCAACCGCTTCTACGACATCCAGGGCGGCCGCATCACCTATGACGGCATCGACGTCCGGGAGATCCGGAAGGACGACCTGCGGCGCTCTCTCGGCACGGTGCTGCAGGATACCCACCTCTTCACCGGCACGGTGATGGAGAACATCCGCTACGGGCGGCTGGAGGCCACGGACGAGGACTGCATCCGGGCGGCCAAGATCGCCAACGCCCACTACTTCATCTCCCACCTGCCCCAGGGCTACGAGACCATGCTGACCTCCGACGGGGCAAACCTCTCCCAGGGCCAGCGGCAGCTGCTGGCCATCGCCCGGGCGGCGGTGTCCGAGGCCCCGGTGCTGATCCTGGACGAGGCCACCTCCTCTGTCGATACCCGGACGGAGAAGCTCATCGAGCAGGGGCTGGACGGCCTCATGCGGGGCAGGACGGTCTTCGTCATCGCCCACCGGCTCTCCACCGTCCGCAACGCCGACGCCATCCTGGTGCTGGAGAACGGCCGGGTGGTGGAGCGGGGGAACCACGACGACCTCCTGGCGCTGCAGGGGCGGTACTACCAGCTCTACACCAACATGATCGAGCTTGCCTGAAAAAGCAATGCGCCGAAAAGAGCCATGCCGCGCAGCGGCATGGCTCTTGCTCTGTCCCCGGAAAGGGAGCTATCGGAAGGCGCGCTATTTTTTGGCGGAGCATCGAGTAAGTAAAAAAGGAACACCAGCCGGCGGGCTGGTGTTCCTTTCTGGAGGTGACACCCGGATTTGAACTGCTCGACCGGTGTAAAATACGTTATCAGGGTGTATCAAAAAGTGAACAATCTCAACGCTTTCCGGATTTCGCTGTAAAATGCGTTATCATGCTGTAAAAGCTGTAAGGGGTAAAAGTTGGGGTAGAAATCGGCGTTGATTTTCGTCTGGTCTCATGGTATTCTGTCTATGGCGCTACCAGTTAACGGCGGCGGTTAGCCCCTCTCGAGGGGGCAGCTTCTGTCCCCTGATCTCACGAAAGGGGGGCTGCCCATGAGTACATCCGAAGTTCTTCAACTTTGTCTTGTCATCATCGGTATTTGCAGCCTGTTCGTTCAGGCAAAAAAGAAGTAACCGCCCGGGCCCTAATCCAAGCGGTTACTCTTCGTAACAGTTTGAGGGGCTGACCGTCTGCCGGTAGCGCCTCTTTCTGTCCTCATTATAGCATGTCGGCTAGCTCTGTCAAGTCTGGAATTGCGGTGGAACATCCGCCGTGTCGGGCCGCTCCACCCGAACTTCATCAAGGGACATCCCCAGGCGCTCCACCCTTAGAAAGCCTATATGCTGCTTGCCAAATGGCCTCCTTATTGTCACAGAATTGCTTATCCAGTTGGGAGAGGCGAGAGTAAACGCCATACAGTGCGTCATAGTCATCTTGGCAAGGCTCGCTATCCCCTTGCGTCATAGCGACATAGCATTGCCGCACAGATTCAATGGTGCAGTGCATTTGAAGATGGATATCGTCAATATCCGAAAGCAATGCATGAAGTGTGTTATCCATTGTGTGCCTCCTTGAGCAGCGCCATGAGGATGGGCAGAGCATCTTCATCCTTCATTGCGGTGGCTTTTGAACTGATAGCATCGATCCGCTTGCGGCGATCCTCCGGCAAGCTCCGTTTCACATCATAAATGCGTTCTAGCGTTTCCCCGCACTTTAGGACCGTTTCTGCATACTGTGCATTTCTGAGATAATACTTTGCGTCATCATTAGAACCATCACCTATCGTAAGATAGAAAGCAGCGATAGCGTCACACAGAATGTTGTGCACAATGCAGACCATGTCATACACCCATTTTGCATTTGCAGAGAGATATGCGTTCCCTCCTTTGAACTCGAAACATTCATCTTGAATTGTGTCGAGCAGATTTTCTGCCCGTTCGAGATCAACGAAAATAGGCATTACGGCATTGCTGATGGCAGTGCGCTCTTTGATGGTGGTTTCTTCAATGTACATAAATTTCCTCCTTGTTTTCTCTCCGGGAGGCCGGTATAATGGCTTTACCGGCCTCCCTTGTGGTGGTTGGTGGTTACGGCTCTCTGTGCCTTGCTTTGGTCGGCGGTGGCACAGAGGGCTTTTCTAATGCGTCGATGAGGGCCATTGCCCAGCGGGCCAGTTGCACGACCCCAACGACTGCCGCAAGCGTCCCCATCATGCCAGGGAGAAGCGGCGGGCGGTGGTGATCCGGGTGAACTGCTGGGCCAGATCGGGAAGCGCCTTCTTCAGGGCGCCGGTGTCGATGCGGGAGGAAGTCACGGCCTTGTAGGTCACCCGCCAATCCGTGCCGCTGATGGTCTCCACGCCCTCGGCGTCCATGTGGGCCTTGATGGCGTCCTGGATGCTGTCGATCTCCGCCGCCAGCTCGTCCGCCATGCGGCGCAGCTCCCGCAGCTCCTTTACCTTGCTGTCCATTTCGTTGATGCTCATGGGATGTACCTCCTTTTGATTCTGCGTGGGGAGATCGGCGGCCGGTGGCTCTGAGTATCTATCCCTTTGGGAGTTTCTATCAAGCTTCTCCGTTCCGGCTCTTACGTTGCTGCGTTGGCGTTCAGCCTTCGCTCGATCTCTTGTCCCTTGCTGTGATCTTATTGTAATATATGATTAACCATATATCAAGATGGAATGTTGCACAAGGTTAATCATATATAATTGTCTATTTTGTATATGGTTAATCATATCCGGATGTGATATTATTTGATAGCGAAGGGAGGTGGAACATTGGCACCAAGTGATGCACAGAAGAGAGCGTCTGCGAAGTATCAACGTGAGAATATAGCAAGCCTTGCCTGCCGTGTCAAAAAAACGCAAGCCGACAAATTCAAGGCGTATTGCTCAGAGCTTGGCAAGACTTCAAATGCGGTCTTGCGTGATTACGTTCTCGATTGCATTGGCGAGAAGAATGATGAATGATGATCATCTATTTCAAAAAGGGGGCACACATTGTCCCAACAATTCCTGAGGAGGATCAACATGGTCAATGTATGGGATTATGCAAATGCTTTACCTCGCATTGAGCTTTTGACCACTTCTGGCGAAAAATACGTTGGCGGCGTGCTTGCTGTTTTAGATGCCGAAGAAACTGAGGATACGCAGGATTGCATTGATATTCGGCTGGATAGCGGAGCAATCAAGTCTTTTTACCCGGACGAAATCGAAAGCATTGAGGCGCTGAGCGAAGATTAACGAGGCCGCTCAGGAGCCCGCAGAAACGCATGGAGGCGGTGGGAGCTATCTCCTTTTCCCCGGAAACGCTGGCGGCGGCCCAGGAGGCCGCTCAAAAGGCCGGAGAGACGGTTCCGGCGTTTATCGGTCGGGCCGTGAACACACAGGCCCAGCGGGATAGGGTAACGCAAGGCCTCCGCAGCCAGGCGAAAGAGACAAAATAGCGCAAAGGGGGGCCATTGGCCCCCTTCTATTCTGTATGGATAAACAGTCTGGGACTGTCCAAAACTGGGCATTCCTATACTTGCGTTTTCTCGCAATCTGTGGTACATTGTAAATGAAAGTTGGTCGTGGTTCCCTAAACCCGCTTTTGGCGGCTGGGCTACGGTCATCTCCGGGAACATGGCTGGTCGTTGTCGACTGGGATCCTCTTAAATGGGGTGTGGCGGCGTGTCAGCCCCCCAAGCAGAGCCGATCACTGTCCACGATCCCTTCGTTGAAGGGCGAGATGGTGTGTCGGCTCTGAAGTAAATAAAAGAGACCGGGACCGCACGTTTTTGTGCGGTCCCGGTTTTGTGTTACTCGTCCTCGTCGGTATTATCCGAAACTCTGGTCAGTGCCAGGCCCAGAAGACCACTGGCGACCTCCTGGATCCGATCCATCAGGATCTGCATTCCACTCATGTCTGTCCCTCCCTTCCTTTTGATTTTTGGACTGTCACACCCCCGTAAGGCTTACGCCGATGCGGTTGCCCTCAGCCTTGTTGAGCTGATACACTACCCGGCCCAGAACATCCCGGTCCAGCATCAGGACCGCCTCATTTTTCCCGCCAAGAGCACTCAGTTCCTCCCGGAGGAGCTGCCGGAGCTTTACGTCCGGGACCTCGTAGTTGTTTCCGCTCCGCTGGTCGCCCAGTACAGCCAGGAACTCCCGGTTGGGCGGGATAACAGCGCCACGGGCCAGAGCTGGGACGCTCCTGTACGTCGGCATACTGTGGGCGGAAATATTGCCGGTAAAGCTGGGATTCACCAGGGAGACTTTGGAGCCGTACCCTTTCACTGCGGAATCATCGACCTCCGACACAAAGAGCCGGAGGATCAGACCGATGGACAGAGAGATCACAAAGGCGGCGCCGGTGCTCACAACGCCCAGCGCTGCCAGCGCAACCCCGAAAGCGCTCGCTACCAGGCCAAGAATGATGCCCTGCCCGATCTTGCGGAAGGTCTCGGAGCGGTCCTTTGGGTCCTTGTCCAGCTCATAGAGCAGCAGACCGACGGCAAGACCGATAGAGAGGCCAACGACAGTCCCCACGCCGGGGGCTACCTTGCTCCCGATCACGATACCCAGAAGGGCGCAGAGAACGACCATCAGTTCCCGGAAAAGCTCCGGAACACCGCCCTGCTCCTCCTGGGCGAAGTCTACCAGGAACAGCCCCAGCACAGCGCCCAGGCTAAAGCCGACGCCAGCGCCCACGATCCCGGTGAAGGCGGCGCCCAGTACGGCCCCGATCAGGCCCGCAATGACCACCGTCCACATCTCCTTCGCTCCCATTTCGTTCTTCCAGTATTCCGGGTCAAAGCCTGTGATGTAAAGCCCAATCATCGCCCCCAGCGTCAGGCCGATCACCGCTCCGGTAAAGCCGCCGAAGGATGCCCCCAGCGTAGCGCCGAGAAGCGCCGTCATGGCCGTCAGCCAGGTCCCCTTGCTCTTCGGGACGATCTTGCTGTCAAAGCTCCATTTCAGGTCATCGATCACGATGTCCATACCAGCCCGAATCGTCCGAAAGACATTGTTGATCTTCTCGAAGAGGCCGGACAGCTTCTCCAGCATAGGATTTGCGTCCAAATCAAAGTCCGGGCGGATAGCTGATACTCCACCGCCTCCGGAGGAATCCGAGGTCAGACGATTGATCTCATCAAAGGACGCCAGCTGTCGGGACGCCTTCTTTGCCGCAGCGCCCGTGGCACTGATAGCGTCCGCCTCTTCGTAAAGGCCCCTCGCCGCCTCCTCCATGCCCTTCCTGCTCCGCCCCGTCAGGATGGCCGCAATGGTCATGATCTCCGTTACGATGGCGGAGAGCAGGTTCATGAGCCAGGTGAGCGCCGGAATGATATCCTGAAGGATAGGCGCCGCAAAGGTCAGCAGCGCTCCCTTCAGCCGGGCGAAGGCAGCGGACGCCTCTGCGTTGCTGCGGATCGTGGCGGCGAACTGCTTTCGCATCGCCGTCAGAGCGGCGCTGATCACGGAGAAGATCAATGCGCTTTTCGCCAGGCTCTTCAGGCGTTTTGCGATCCTCCCGACAAGATCCTCCGCTTTTCCGAAAGCGGAGTTTGCCCGTCTGGCTTCCTCCCGCTCCTGAATGATCTGGTCTACAAGGCCGCCAGCTTCGCCCTTCATCCGGGCCAGCTTTCCCGTCATGCCGTCGCAGTCGTTGGAGACCTTTTGATAGGCCGCCGACAGCCTGCGTACCTCGTCATTCTGCGCCTTCAGGATCGTTTCCTGTTCCTTCAGCTCCGCTGCCGCTGGCGCCATTCGGTCCAGCACTTTGGTCTGGTAGTCCTGCGTGGTAAAGCCCTGTGCGGCGATCCACTCCCGGTCATTCAGGCGTGCGATCTCCGCCCGGAGTTTGCTTACCGCCTCTTCCGCCGCCAAAGCGGACGCCTTTGCGGCGTTTAAGCGCTCCTCGATTCCAGTTTTCTCCTTTTGCTTGCTGTCCAGCTTGGCGGCGGTCTCCTCAATGGTCTTTTCCAGCTGAATGAGCTTTTTCTCCGCCGGAGACGAGTTCACATCCGCAACAATGATCACGGAGCCGTCCGCTCTTGAAATGTCCAAAATAGCACCCCCTATCAAATCCACTCCCGCAGCAATGCGTTTTCCGCCTCGCTGTACCTCTGGCGGATATCCACGATATCCCGGTTCCGCTGATACCAGGCCTTTTCTTCCTTCTCCAGGTTTTTCCCCTTCGCTTTTTTCTCCCGGATACGCACGACCTGGGAAAAAACGCAGTCTCCGATGTCGTTGTAGGCCCCCAGGAATGTCCACCAATGGACGCCGCCGGTATTATGCTCCACGTCATAAGGGATTTCCCGGAGGTCCTTGCCGAAAGCCTTGTTGATGGGCGGCAGGATCAGCGGATAATCCTGCGCCCAGTCTATCAGCTTCTTTCCGCCATCCTGCCGGGGGACTTGTCCACCATTCTGAAACCAGGTAAAGCGGTCTACCGCTTCCTGCAGGTGCTGCGGCGGGATCGCTTCCGGGGAAACGTAGAACATTTTCAGGATACCCTCAGCACGGTCGACGGCGTTCAGGTCCGGGTCCTCCAGCATCTCGAAGATGTCCAGGATGACCCGGAAATCTGAACGGATGGCGTAATCCTCTCCTCCGACCTCGACCGTTGTCGGAAGCCCCCACATCATCGGCTATATTTTTCGGTATACTTCTTAAGCCGGGGATTCGTGGCCTTCTGCTCCCTGGCGAAGGCGCTGTCGGTCTCGTCCATCAGCGCCAGCAGAAAGTTCGTCCAGACGTGGAGGCCATCAGACAGAGCGTAGAGGTTCATGCGGCCAAAGACCTTCTCACAAATGGGTTCCTCAAAGATGCCGTCGATAATCTCCCGCATCTCGTCGCTGCGCTTCCGGGCGATCTCGAAGATCTTCACCCTGTCCCCGCACTTTCGGATCTCCTCGTTGTAGGCGTCTTGCTTCTTGTCCAGCACCTCAAAGGCGCGGTAGAGCCGCTGGACGAACTCGCCGTCCGTGGGATTGAAGCGGATCACCACATCCCCATTGACCCCGTGGACCGTGTACTCCTGTACGCCGTGCGTAAAATTCAGCTCCATACTCGCCCCTCCTTACATCTGGCCTCGCAACATGGCATTGAACAAAACATTACTGGCCTTGCTGTCCTTCTTCTTTTCGCTCAGTTCTTTGGCATAACGTTCAATGGTCGCCCCCAGTTCGGACGCCGCAATGCGGTTTGCGGCCAGATCACGGCGGGCAAGGTCCGCCGCCTCCTGGTCAATGTTGCGCTGGTCGAGGCTATCCAGGCTCACACCTGCCCGAATCGATCTGTACGCCTCCCCCTGCGCCTTGCGTTCCTGTTCCTCCTGTCGTGTGCGAAACTCAGCTTTTAGGCGGCTTCTGGCAGCTCTGTACTCAGGGGATGATCTTTCCAGTTCGGCACGGGCGCAGGCGTCCAAATATGCCTCGTCGCTGTCAAAGTCGCTGCGTGCCACAAGGTCAAGGGCGCTGCTCATATCAAAGCCAAAAGCGGCCTTTGCCTTTTCCTTTACGCTCTCGGCGGTCTCAATGTTGGCATTCATTTCCATAGTAAATTTCCTTTCTTCGTTCACAAATCTTTACTCAAATGTCGATGACAATGATATTCTCGCATTCTGACAAATACGCCTGCGCTTCCCGCTCCGTCTGGAACACTTTTTCTGGACTTTGCGGCCCCTTGCAGGCCGTCCATGTACCATCTTCTTGCAGAGCCATAATTGCTACGCCGCTCCGCTTCTGTGCCGCCATCCTCTGCAAAACGGTAAGACGGGCCTTAACGCTGTTATTCATGCACGGCTTTCCTCCCTCCATTTCTCCAGCTCATCGAGCTTCCTGAGAATGTCAAAGGTCTCGATCAATTTCAGGCCGTATTCGATTAGCTTACTCGAGGCCGCAATTTTATTTGCGTCACTTGCGTCCTCCCGTTCAACGATTTCTCGCAGACAGGAAAGCGCAGGGGCCAGGCTCTGCTTCGCCGCCGTCGCCGCATCCTCGATTAGGTCAGACACCGCCTTTTGATATTCTTCCTGAAACTCAGGATCATCGAGATACCTTTTCAGCGTCGTTAACCCAATTCCCGCCGCCTGTGCGGCCTTTTCCTTCGTTGGCTGCGTCAGCAAAGCGGCAAGCGCCTGTGCCTGTTTATGTGTCAAATAATCACCTCTTTCGGGCCGTTTCTCACCATTGTGGCCCATGTCATCTATAAAACTCCATCAGCGTTTTCCGGATGTACGGATGCCGCAAGGTCCGCAGCGCTTGTCTTCGTTCTTTCGGGTCAGGCTTTTGCCCAAGCCAGAACTCCCCAATGATTGCGGCTCTCTGCGTGTCCGTTAATTGCGCAAGCGCAGTTCGCACGACCCGTTGAAGCTCTCTCCATTCAATGTCCGCAAACGCCGCTTCCGCCGCCGGGTCTGGCACGATATCAGCAATCGTAAAGGGATCACCCTCCCGATCCGTCAACGGCTCATCCAGGGATAGCGCAGAACGGATGGGATCTTTCCTATCCCGCTGCGTACGAAGGCCCATAGCGCTTTCAAACGCTGTTTTGAGCCGCAGCGCATACCAACTGATGAATGAGCCCTCGCTTGCGTTCCAGTCCTCCAGTGCGTCCAGAAGGGCCAAAAAAGCACTCTGTTCCAGATCGTCAATCGTTACACCGCCTTCGCCACCCGATGCCCGGAGCCAGCGCAGCCCCTGCTTGATGGCGAACCGTCTTGCGGCGAACCACAGCTCCAAAATGTCAGCTTGGCCACTCTGTACCGCCACCGCAGTCTCGTTTGTGCTTGCCATTCAATCCCTCCCGTGATAAAATATCGGTTGAAAGGTGAATATTCTATCACGGTGGCTCTCCCCAATTTTGGGGAAAGCTATTTCTATAGCCGGAAGTGCTTGTTCAACGCTCGCTCGAATCTGTCTCAGTCATCGACCGGAAGAAGCGGAGCAAGGTAATGCTGCAGCTCGTCCCGCTGCCGGTATCGGTCACGTCTGCGGCGTTCAGGTCTTGTGCCCCGCAAGATAGCGCATGCTTTCTCGAAACTTAGCACACAATCCTCCCCGTAGCCATGTAAAATGTCGCCTCCGTGTGGCCGGTGGGCCCTCGCCGATTCTTATCAAGCCACAACTGCAGAAGGGACGGAGCACCGGGGCCGTCACCCTCGCAGGGAGGATTATGCAGCAGAAGTACGGTGTCGGCGTCCTGCTCAATGGCACCAGATTCCCGCAAATTCGCCATCGTGGCCCGGAAATCCCCGGAACGGTCGGAAGCCGCCGCCCGGTTCAGCTGGCAAAGGCAAATCACGGGGATATCCAGACGCAGAGCCAGGAGCTTCAGGGCACGGGAGTTCCGGGTGGCGGCCTCGTAGAGGGACAATCTCCCCTCCGGCGGCGCCAGGAGGCCCAAATGGTCCACCACCAGAAGCCCCGGTTTCTCCCGAAAGCACAGGGCCTCGATCTGCCGAACACTGAAAACTGACCGCCGGTTGAAGACGATAGGAACCCGGGAGAGCTTGGATGTCCCCTCGGCAAAGCGGCCATATTCTTCTTGGGAGAGTTGACCACCAAACATGTACCGGGCGGCAGAGCCGCCGCCCAGGTTCGCCACCAGGCGGGCGGTACAATCCTCCGGGTCCATCTCCAGGCTGACGTAAACGACCTTCGTTCCGGCCCGGGCGGCGTTCAGCGCAATTTGGAGAGCTAAGGCGCTCTTGCCCACAGCGGGCCGTGCGCCGATGATGTGCAGGCCGCCGTTGATGTACCCGCCGCCCAGCATCCGATCCAGCCCCGCAAGGCCAGAGGGGACGCAAGGCGCTTTTCCTTCCGCCTGCCGTTCCACACGGTCACAGAGGCCGCTCAGTGCGTCCGTCAGGTAGACACCTTCTCCTCCGGTGCCGCCTTGCTCTGCCATTCGCTGGATGGCCTCCTGCGCCCTATTCAGGGCCTCCGTGGGGGCCAGTTCGGCGTCCAGCAGTTCAGCTCCCAGCGCCGAGAGCTTCCGGCCCAGAGATGCCTCCTGAACGGCGGCGATGTAGGCGGAGAGGTTGGCGGCGGTCGGCGTTGTCTCCAGGGTTCGGACCAGCAACTCATCCGTGACATCTGGGCAGGACGCTCCCGCTTCCGCCCGGACGGTGAGGGCGTCGAAGCTCCCCGTCTCGCCGTACTGCCGCCGCATGACCCGGAAAACTGCCCGCAGGGGTTCCAGGGCGAAGTCCTCCGCCGCCAGACCGGAAGCCTGGGGGAAGAGGCCAGGTTCCAGCAGCAGGGAGCCGATGACGCCATATTCGTTCAGAACTGACCGTTCCATCTGTTCACCTCCACTCTCCTGTCACCGGGTCAAATTTCCGCATCGGCTGCTCCGAAAAAGCTTGTCCCCCGCCTTGCTTCAGGCGGTCAAAAATGATTCCCCGCCAGTTAGATGCCATACACTCCCGGATGAGCTTCGCAACCGCCGCCTCACCGTAATGCTGTGCGTTGTTCCGGATCTCCGTCACCAGGCATTGAAGGCCCGTCGGCTGATAGCTCTGCCGCTTCTCGGTCTTGTAGGCAAGCCATGCCTCAAAGGCTGACTGAAGATCATCCCCAAATCCCGTCTCCACCTGCGGGGGATTCTTGATCTTCTTCTCGGTCTTATTATGGGTAACGTTTTCGGTAACGTTTTCGGTAGCGGAAACGGTAACGCTTTCGGTAGCGTTTTCGGTAACATTATGTGACCCTTTTCCTAAATAGTAGCGGCTGGGACTTCCCTTTTTCCCTTTCTGAAATTCGACAAAACCGGATTCTACTAGTTTATCCCTTGCCCGGATAACAGCCTGTTTAGATTCGGCCCCTATCATGACCATCATCCGCAGGTTATCTACTCGCACATACTCCGGCCATCCTGCCCGGTTGAATACATTCAGTAACTTGAAGTACATCAACTGAGAGCTCCCCGGCAGAGTGCCGCTTTCGAGCCAGCGGTGAAAGTCGTTCAGGTAATCCAAATATGTCACTGCCCACCGCCTATCCGCCCCGCTCAATGCAGGCGGCGGCCCTCAGAATCTCATGCGCCCGATGCCGGAGGGACCGGACGCATAGGGCCCTATCTTGCTCATTGCCGGGCAAGAAGTAACCGCTCCTATTGTCCGAAAGGATTGGACTTCCCTGCTGCCGCTCCCGCTGGATGGCTTTCCGCACATCCCGCTCCGGCCAACCCGTGAGGCGCACCAGATCGGCGAGGTGAATGGCGTTGCCCCTTCCCTCCATCAGGAGGGAGGAAACCAGCCCTTGACCGCCGTCGGCGGCGGTGGTATGCTGACTGCGGGAATTGCCGCCTGTCCAAGCGCTTTCCCCTTTTGCCCGCCCGGAAGTTGCCGCTTCTGGGCGGGCGTTTTTTCTCGTATTTATCATGCACCCTCCCGAATCTGTCGTTGTGCCCATTCCCGGAGGTCGTCCACCAATATGCGGGTACAGCCCCCGAAACGTATCACAGGAAAATCCGGCCTTTTCGCAATTCTATACATTGTAGGCCGAGATACGTTCAAAAGGTGTGCGGCCTGCGTTATGGTAATTGCTAACGGTTCACCACAAGACATTAAAGTGCCTCCTTTGAAAGCTTTTGGATAATACAAATGATAATCTCTTTTTCTTCCGGAGATAATTCTTTCCGCATTTTACGCGAAAGGCTAGTATCCGCAATACCGAGTGCATCGGCAATCTGCCAAAGCTTTACGCCATTGCCTGCCGCAAACCGTCTAATAGCCTCATTGTTCATCTGTTTCACCTCCATCCGATGTTATCAACAACCATCTTGACGCAGTTGCTTTCTTGGTATATAATAACACAAAGGAAGCATCATTTTGTTTTCTTATTTCTTCCATAATTTAAACAAAATAAAGGAAGAAACTTTTTGCATGAGGTACGCTATATGGTT
>SFLD01000043.1 GCA_004553545.1 Clostridiales bacterium
GCCGCCCCGGCGGGAGGAAAGAAGCAGACCCTCTACCTGAAATTCCCGTCCCTCACGTCCCCGGAGCTGCGGCATATGAAGCTGGTCTTCACCATGTTCCCCGGGAAGGACGTGGTGAAGCTGGTGATGGCCGACAGCCGGAAGGTCCTGCAGGGCTATCTGGGCCTTCACGACGCGTTGCTCTCCGAGTGCCGGGAGGTCCTGGGCGCGGAGAACGTGGTGCTGAAATGAGCAAAAGGGAAGCGGAAGACAAAGTCTTCCGCTTCCCTTCTATCGTCTATCGTCGCTGTCAGGGCTGAAAGGTCCCGGCGCCGATGGCGCCGTCGCCCAGGGTGCGGGGCGTGCCGTTCTCCGCGAGGAAATCCGAGACGGCGGCGCTGACATCCTCCGGCAGCCGGTAGAAGCACTGCCCCTGGGTATCCGGGGCGGCGTAGATATCATAGGCGGCGGCCCGGCCATCCGGGTAGAGGGCCAGGAGCCAGCCCTCGGCAAAGCGGAGGGTCACAGCGGCGTCGCCGGAGGGCTTCGTGTCCGTCACCATCCAGGCGTTGAGGTCCAGGGCGTCCGCCAGCTCCCGGGAGCCGGGGACAGCGCAGCAGCCGGTGACGGTCTCGTTCCCCAACTGGGAGGAGATGGCCGCCAAAATCTCCTCCGTGTTCGCCGCGGCGTCCGCCAGGGCGGTGAGGGTGACGGCGTCATCATAGGGCTTGCTGCCGCAGCCTGTGAGAAGGAATACCGCCAGCAGGGCGGGGAGAAAACGAAGTCTCTGCATCGGATGGGTCTCCTGCGGGCGGGGCCTTCCCTCGGCGCCGGCCCGCGTCGGGCGCCGGGAGGGGATATCACAGGTTCTCGCAGCGCCACTCCCCGTCCTCCAGGAAGTGATAGGTCTCACTGAGATCGTCCCGGAGGAAGAGAGGCAGCATCTCCGGAAAACCGGAGGGCAGGGGGCGGTTCTGGAGCTCTGAGAGGGGCAGCCAATAGACCTCACCCTCGTCGGAGGCGCGGAGCTCCCCGGTAAAGCGCTCCGCCCGGAAGAGGAAGACCAGGTAGCGGTAGCTGCCGTCCTCCTCCGTCCACTGTTTCACGCCGCAGAGGCGGGGGTCCTCGATGGTGAGGCCGGTCTCCTCACAGACCTCCCGGATGACGGAGCGCACCAGGGATTCCCCCGGTTCCACATGGCCGCCGGGAAAGGTGATGCCCGGCCAGTCGGGGTCGTTCCGGTCCTGGACCAGGACCCGATCCCCCTGGCGGAGCATGCACATATTGGTGAGAATACAGGGTTCGGTCCTTGCCATGGATGTTCTCCTTTCCCGGTCACGGGGCGGTCTCTTCGTCCTCCTCGTCCCGGAGGAGCATCTGCATGATCTGGCCGTAGATCTTCTCAGGGTCTTTCAGAAAGCGCTCCCGCAGGGCCCGGGCCATATCCTCCCGGGTGGCCATGAGCTGCAGGTCCATGATGCTGCCCATGTCGTCCGAGAGAAAGAAGCGCACGGTGTAGGTGCCGTTTTCCCGCTTCTGGTAGGAGGACTGGACCTGATTCTTCCGCCGGAGGCGGCGGTTGCACTCGGCAAGATTCTTGTCGCAGCGGAGCCGGACGGAGTAGGGGAGACTGGACTCGCAGATCTGGCTGTTCTTGAGGCCCTTCTCCGTGATGGCGTAAAGTCCCTCCTCCGAAAGCGTCAGATGCCCGGTCTTCACCAGGTCGTTGAGGCACTCGGAGAAGTCAAAGTAGTCGATGGCATCGTCGCAGAGGGTGAGGTCCAGCACCACCTCAAAGGGGATGGGCTCGATGACCCGGGCGGTGATGTAGAGGATGAGAAATTTGATCTCCAGCTTGTCGTGGATGAAGCCGTGGCCTATGGGACGGCGCCTCCTTTCCGTGGCCGGGTGTTCCCGGCGGATGCCCCGAAGAACGGGGGCTTGAGCCCTATCATAGCACATTTCCGGCGGGGTGTACAGGGTCACGTTGTAAAATTTTATGTTGCCTTCCTTGACGGGGACGGGCCCTTCCGGTATGATAGGGACAGGAAACGACACGATCTGCCACCTGGCAGTGATCTGAGAAAGGAAGCGAGTGCGTATGAAGGTCTGGCGGCGGCTCCTGGCGGCAGGGGCCCTGACGGCGATACTTTTCACCCTCCCCGGCTGCGGCAGCGGGGATGTTCCGGCGTCCTCCTCCGGGAGCAGTGGGGCGGCCAGTTCCGCCGCAGTGCCGGAGCCGGAGCCCGTGGTGGTGGAGCCCGCCTACTACCATCCCCTGACGGGCGTGGGCATGGACGAGGATCTCTCCCGGCTCCGGCCTGTGGCGGTGATGATCAACGATCTGAAGGCCGCCCAGCCCCAGCTGGGTGTCTCCCAGGCGGACATCATCTACGAGATGCCCGCCGAGGGCGGCATCACCCGGATGGTGGCCCTCTTCCAGGGGGTGGGGAACCTTGGCAGCATCCGCTCCACCCGAGCCTATTACCTGGAGCTGGCCCTGGGCCATGACGCCCTGCTGGTCCACGCCGGCGGCAGCCCGGAGGCATATAAGGATATCCCCGCCTGGGGCGTGGACAACATGGACGGCGTCAACGGCGGCTCCGACGCCAAGATCTTCTGGCGGGACGCGGAGCGGAGAAAGACCAAGGGCTATGAACACAGTCTTCTCACCTCCGGCGAGAAGATCCAGGAGTACCTGGATCAAGGCCATTTCCGGACGGAGCACAAGGACGGCTATGCCGAGTCCCTCCGCTTCCGGGACGACGGCACGCCACAGGGCGGAACGGCGGCCGGCAAGGTCTCCCTGCGCTTTTCCCCGTATAAGACGGCGGTCTTCGACTATGACGCCGCTTCCGGAAAGTACCTTGTGAGCCAGTTCGGCGAGGCGTATATCGACGGCAACACCGGCAAGCAGGTGGGCGTCACCAACGTCCTGACGCTGAAGACCCGCATCCGCCTCATCTCCGGCGACACCGCCGGGCGCATGACGGCGGACCTCACCAGCGGCGGGGAGGGCATGTATTTCTGCGGCGGACAGGGCATCCCCATCCGCTGGGAGAAAGCTTCCCGCAATGACCCCTTTGTCTACCGGACGGAGGATGGCCAGCTCCTGGAGCTGGGCCGGGGCGTCAGCTACGTCTGCATCTACGACGCCAACAGCGGCAGCATCACCGTGGAATAAACAAAGAGGGCGGCATGCGCCGCCCTCTTCCTGTTTCTGGGCACCAATTTCCGGCTGTGGCATAGACTGGGGTGGAGGGAACGCCTCTCAACTTCGATTAGGAGGTCATAGTATGCCTGATAGAGTGGAGCCCGGCCCCATGGAGGGCAGCCGCGGCATTCGGGAAGCCGTCTGTATCCACACCAGAAAGATCTTCGACTCCTGCAAGGATAAGGATTGCCTTGAGGATCTCCGCTTCTACCCCTGTCTGCAGTACGCGGACGTTCTGAGCCGGGCCCTCTCCGTCAAGGGCGGCAGCGCTCGGCTCCTGCACATCTACATCGACGTGGAACCCGTCAGCTTCAACCGGGGCTTCTACACTGTGGACCTGCGCTTTTTCTACGCCGTGACACTGCAGGCCTACCTCACGAGCCCCATCCCCGTGCCGGTGGAGGGCCTCTGCGTCTTTGACAAGCGGGTCATTCTCTTCGGCAGCGAGGGCAACGCCAAGATCTTCTCTTCCGCCTACCGGGAGGACGGTCCGGATCCCCAACTCCTGCGCCGGAGCAACCTGCCCATCGCCGTGGCGGAGGCGGTGGACCCCATCGTGCTGGACGCCCGCATCGCCGACTGCTGCGAAAGTCACTGCTGCGGGGAAAACTGCTGCTGTCAGGCGGAGCTGGCGGAGATCCCGGCTTTCATCAACAACTGCTTTGAGGGCGGTCTCAGCACCGGCGGGGATGGCCGCCGGGTCTATGTGACCCTGGGGCAGTTCTCCATCGTCCGGCTGGAGCGGGATTCTCAGCTCCTGATCCCGGTCTATGACTACTGCATGCCGGAGAAGGAGTGCTGCGGCGGCGCCTCCGAGGACCCCTGCGGGCTCTTCCGGAACATCGCTTTTCCGGTGAACGAGTTCTTTCCGCCCAATACCATCCGTAAGCCTGAGACCTACGAGGAGACGAAAAATTGCTGCTGCGGCAGCTGAGAACACAAAAAAGAGGGCCTCCCCTGCTGGGAAGGCCCTCTTTCTGCTTTAAAGGCTGTTGTATAGCAGGACCAAACCGGAGACGACCAACATCCAGTAAGTGACCTTCAGGAATCGTTCCTGACTCAGACGCTGGGAAAGGATACTTCCGATACCGGTAGCAAGTGCCGTGAGGCAGACAGACAATAAAGAAAGGTGTCCTAATCTGGAGAAAAGGCCGTTTGCCAGAAATCCTGCTAATTGTACGCTATTTACGGTAAACCAGAGTGCTCCCATGGTAGCGCGGAACTCCTGCTTTCCGTGAAGCGTATTCACTGCATATATCACGAGAAAACTGCCGCCAGAAAGGAACAACCCCTGCATGACGCCAGCAGCGCAGAGAGAAAACAGCATCAGCCAGCGCGGCGGAGTATGCTTGGCAGGGAGGAAAAGCTTCTTTAACCCCACGCTGGTCACAAAGATCCCATACAGGATCAATAGAAAAGAGAGTTGGAGCCGCTCGAAGAGCCAACTGCCCAAAAACAGGAACAGAATGATAACGCTTGCCATCTTTACAGTTTCCCGAAGATTAACATCTCGGTGACTTCGCAAGAGGACCAGGATCGACGTGACCCAGGAACAGAGCGTAAGGATGGGCTTTGCGGTGGCGACACCGACAAGGGGAATGGCGAGCGGCATGGCAATTAACGGACCGCCAAAGCCGGTGACCGCCTGAAAGACAAAGGTTACTAAAATAATGAGACAAAAAAGAACGGTGTGAAGCAAGACCAGGTCCTCCTGCGTAAGATTTCAAAACACTCTGTACTTGTTAGCTGATAATGTGCTGAGGGGCATTCTCATAAGGGGAGGGCTGAATGATGTGGCTGGATTCCTGATATACCTCTTTGTAGAGTCCAACAAATTTTTCAATCAGCGGGAGCTGTTGGTCGACCCAATAGGCAATGCCAAAGCTCAAGGGCTTACTGGGAGGATCCAGAGGGATATAGCGTACACCGGGACAGCGGATCTGCTGCATCCACTCGGTATAAAAGCTGATCCCCTTATTGGCAGCTACCAACAGGAGGCAATCAAAGGCATTGTCCGGGGAATCGGCATAGTAATCCGGACGGACACCGGCGTTTTCCAGGGCTTCGCTGATGTTTTCATTGAAAACATAGTCATTGGCCCGGGAGATACAGACCAGAGTTTCATGCTCGAGATCCTTCAGTGAGATCGCATCACGGGAGGCCAGCCAATGCTGTTCGGAGACCACGGCATAGAGGGGAGAGGAGTCCACCTGAAACCAGGCGGTGTTGGGAAATGGTTTGATAGACTCCCGCTCGAAGGTAAGGATCATGTCGTAATTCCGTTGACGGAAATTCTGGATCAGCTTGCCGTGGTGTTCCCGGTGAAAGACAAAATTCGTATAGGGAGACATTTTGGAGAAGCGGGATACCGTTTCAAAGAGAAAAGGATACTCCCAATAACCGCCATAACCGATGCGTAGTTCTCCGGCGCTGGTTTTGGAGAGCACATGGGCGTGATTGAGAAAGAGGTCATGATCCTCCATGATGCGGTAGGCGTCCGCCAGCAGGGCCTCACCCTCCGGCGTCAGGGAGACAGAGGTTTTTGTCCGGGTGAAGAGATGGCATTTCAGTTCGTATTCCAGATCGGAAATGTGTTTGCTGAGTGCCTGCTGGGAGATGTTGTTTTTCATAGCAGCAACAGTAAAATTCTTCCATTCCGCTGCGGCAATAAAGTACTGTAATTTGCGAAAATCCATACACGATGCCTCCCTGATATCCAAAAACGGAAATTTTATCCGAATCGTGAAATAATAGCCAATTGCAGGATAAAACGCACAAAATTCGTGCACTTCCAACAAAATAATGAGTGAATTTTTGACAACCGTTTTGCATCACATCGGTTAGCCGCTGCTAAAAGGGATAAAAAACTGTTTGTCTGATTTCAAACAATGCCTTATGCTATAACCATAGCCCGATGGGCCGCAGCACGGTCCCTTGGGAGGAATAGGGGAGCGCATGGCGTTCTTCTCTGGCGGCCGCCGATCCCTCCACGTACCGGGCAAAGACAGAAAGGAAGTACAGACCATGAAAGTTGCTGACCTTACCCTGAAGCTCTATCTGGGGATGCCCCGTTTTCCTGTGAAGTGGTATCCCGCTCCGGAGTTTGAAGATATCCTGCACGTGGACAACGATCCTGCCGGTGCCCACCGGTATGCCAGTAAGGCAACGCTGTTCAGCCATGGCGGCACCCATTTGGATTCTCCCAAGCACTTCAATTATTTTGATGGCAAGAAGACCATTGATCTGGTGCCTGCTGAGACTCTGGTGAACGACACTGTCTGGGTCCATCTTCCGGAGAAAAAGGAACTGGAGGCAATCACTGCCGAGGATCTGAAGAAGGCTACGGAGGGCCTCACCGTAAAGGGCAAGACGCTGCTGATCACCACCGGCTATACCGATACCAACTGGGGCAAGGAAGATTATTTTGCGGTCTCTCCCTACCTGGGGGTGGATGCGGCTGAGTGGATCGTAGAGCAGGGCGTCCCCATGGTGGCGATCGATTTCCAGACCGACAAGCCCGGTGACAGTGCCTTCCCGGTGCACAATGAGCTACTGAGCCATGAGGTCTATATCCTGGAGTACATCAACAACGTTTATCAGCTGATCGAAAAAGGATTCGGCAGGGAGTTTATCCTCAGCTGCGGTTCCCTGAAGCTGGATGGTCTGGAGGCCTCCACCGCTCGCGTCTTTGCGATTGAAGCGTAAATCAAAGAGAAAATAGGAGAAGGAGAGAACACATATGACGATCCAGGAAGCAAATGAGAAAAGGGGCTTTGCAAAGTTCCGTGCATATTCCAAGCTGATGGGACCGGCCTGGATGGCTATTGCTCTGAACATCGGCGGTGCCACGGTGGCCAACGCCGGCGGCGTGGCTTCCACCACGGGCTTTACTTACCTCTGGACGATCATCCCCCAGGTTTTTGCCATTACCATCGTATGTATCCTGTTCAGCCGGGTCACCCTGCAGACCGGCGAAACTCCCATCGGCCTCATGCGCCATCACTTTGGTGAAGTGGGTGCCTGGGTCACCGCTATCTGTGTCTTTGTGGTGAATACGGTCTTCCACGTGATCCAGTACGCTATCATTGGCAACATCATGAATACCCTCTTCGGGATCTCTCCCAAGTTCGGTGCCGTGGTGGGCTTCCTCTTCGTTGTCATCGTGGCCATGAATCCCATGAAGGGCGAGAAAATGGTCAAGGTCATCAACAGCGTGCTGCAGTGGATGGTTTGGATCCTGCTGGCTTCCTTCCTGCTGGTGCTGTTCTTTGTGGACATTGATTGGAGCGGTTTCTTCAAGGGCTTTGTTCCTCACCTTACCGGTGAGTCTGGCGAGCTGGTCACTCTCTGCGGCCTGATGGGTTCCGTCCTGGCCATCAACGTTCCCACGCTGGGCGCCTATGGCGCACATCAGGAGAAGTGGGGCAACGAGCGCCGTTCCCTGAGCGTTTTTGAGACCGTCTATACCAATATCCTGCTGGTCATCGTGCAGATCATTGTCATTGCGGCCTGCGCCTCCGTGCTTTATCCTCAGGGTATCGTGGTCACCGGCGCCGGTACCATGGCTGCTGTCTTTGAGCCTGTTGCCGGGCGTGGTGCCACTATCCTGCTCTGCATCGGCCTGCTGGGTTCCGTGATGTCCACCATGGTCTCCCAGTGCCTGGTCTCCGGTTATGTCATCACCGATATCCTCAAGTGGGATGCGGACCTGACCTCCAAGCGCTTCAAGGTCAGCGAGTTTATTGTCACCATCTTCGGCGTTATCGTTCCGCTGATGGGCTGGAACGCCTTTGCCGTTTCCAAGTACGGCTCCGGCTTCAACCTGACGTTCTTCCCCATCGTGTCCATCATGATGATGATCCTGGCCAACCGCAAGAACGTTATGGGCGAAAACAAGGTCGGTCCGGTTTTCAATGTCTGCTGCATCATCGGCATCATCTTCTCCCTGATGGCTGCCTGGAATTTCTGGAACGGCATCCTGTAAGCACGGAAGCGAGCAAACTATAAGTCTTTTTCAGAGAAAACACCGCTTCTGAAATCAAATGTGATTCGGGCCTGAGCGGTAACCGCTCAGGCCCGAAGGTAACAGTGGAAACACTTTTTGGAACAACGGAATAGGCCGCGTTTCGGCGGTCCAAATGAAAGGAAAACACGGAAATGGACAAGCGTCTCAAAGTTAATTATGGTGGGTTGGAGCTGCGTTCCCCCATTATTCTGGCATCCTCCGGTATCACCAAGGCTTATGAAAATGCTGCGAAGGCCGACCGTTACGGTGCCGGTGCCGTAGTGCTGAAGACTAAGTTCGAGGAAGAACTCATGGCACACAGCCCGACCCCCCGCTTTACTGTGATCCGCCGCGGGAAGGGCGACTATTCTTCCACTACCAATATGTCCTATGAGCAGGGATATGAATACTCCATCGAGGAGTACTGCAACGAGATCCGGAAATGTAAGGAGACCCTGGAACTGAAGATCATCGCAAGCATTGGCTGCTCCACCAAGGAGTGTTGGGTCAAGTGGGCCAAGATGGTCGAGGAAGCCGGTGCAGATGCCATTGAGATGAACCTCTCCTGCCCGCACAGTGACTATGTTATGGCAGAGACTGGCCGCATCAACCAGATGATCGCGGAGATGGCTCCCGCTGTGGTGCAGGCTGTGAAGATCCCGGTCTATACCAAGATGACGCCCCAGCTGGATAACCCGGTCGCAACTGCCCTCATCATGGAAAAGAGCGGCGCTGCCGGTATCTGCGCGTTCAGCCGCTGCCTGGGTATGGACATTGATATCGATGAGCAGAAGCCTGTGCTGCACGGCGGTTACGGCGGACACGGCGGCCCTTGGTCCATCCATTATGCGCTGCGTTGGATCTCCCAGATGTATCCCAATGTGCATATTCCCATCAGCGGCTGCGGCGGAGTGATCGAAGGCGACGACGTCATCAAGTACATCCTGGCTGGTTCCACCGCCGTGCAGGTCTGCTTCATGATCTACGCCTATGGCTATTCGGTCATTGAGCAGCTCAATAACCGGGTGTTGGAGTATATGGAGCAGCATGGATATCAGTCCATTGAGGAGTTCCGCGGCATTGTTACCGGCAGCCGCATCAAGGGCTTGAAGGATGTGGATCGAACCAAGACTCTGATTGCGCAGGTTGACGAGTCCCGCTGCGTTGGATGCCGTCGCTGCAGCGACATCTGCATCTTCGATGGCATCAGCTTTGATGAGGAGAAAAAGAAGGCTTTCATCAATAAGCAGTGCGATGGCTGCGGCCTTTGCCCCAGTTTTTGCCCCAGAAAGGCCATTTCTATGGTGAAGAGGTAAAAGAGCATGCTGTTGATCAATGAGAATGACATGCGCTGGCAGGACGCTGCCATGGCAAACCTCCAGCTGAAGAATATCCTCACCAATTATCACATTGGGGAAGGAAATGTGAACTGCGGTGTCAGCCGCTGGCCCCATGGGGAGGCAGGGAAGCCCCATACCCATGATGCGCAGGACGAGATCTATATCGTCCTGCGCGGACAGGGAAAGGCATGCCTGGGGGAAGAGACCAGGGCGCTGGGGCCTGGCGACATCATGCATGCGCGTGCCGGTGAGGTCCACGGCATGGTGGAAGGCATCAGCGAGAATGGGATCGAGATGTTCTACATCCTGATCCCGACGGAAAAGAAGTGATTCGATGAAACGAAGAATGGCATGGGTTACGGAGGCGGATACTTTGGAGATCCGGGAGAGCAGTTTGCCGAAGTTGGGTCCAAAGGACGTCTTGATCCGGACGGCATATTCCGCCATCTGCGGCAGCGATATGCACCTTTATCATAATCGTCATCCCTTTGTAAAGGCTCCTTCCACCATTGGACATGAACTTTCTGGTACAGTGGCTGCAGTCGGTCAGGATGTTTCATCTGTACAGGTGGGGGACGCGGTGGTGCCGGAGCCGATCTTGGTTTGCGGTGGCTGCCGCCAGTGCCTACAGGGAAACTATCACATGTGCGAGCATGTTTCCTATGGCTATCGAAAGGGGCAGGCAGGCTTCGGGGATTATTACATCTGTGAAGAACGCTGGGCCCACAAGATCCCGCAGGGCGTTGCGCTGGACAGCGCAGCGCTGACAGAGCCGTTGTCTGTGGCCATTCACGCCGCTGAAAAGGCGGGAGACCTTTTTGGCAAGACGGTGGCCGTAGTAGGTGCGGGAGCCATCGGTGCGCTCTGCGCCGCCGTCTGCCACACAAAAGGCGCAGGCCGTATCTTTGTTGTGGACGCCAATCCCTTCAAGCTGGAGCTTGCCAGCCGGGGGATCGGGGAGCCCGTTTGCCCATCGGCAACACTGGATCCGGTCCAGGTCATCCTGGAAAAAACGGAAGGCCGCGGAGCGGAGGTCGTGCTGGAGTGCACTGGTGCGGAGACCCGGATCAAACAGGCTTTTGCCATGACGGCAAAGCTTGGCACATTGGTGCAGGTAGGGATCCCGCAGGTACCTCTCAGTGACTTTGACTATGCGAAGATCATCAGTCGAGAGATCACGGTGAAGGGCGCACAGGGCTATTGCTTCAATTTTGACCAGGCGCTCAGTATGCTGGCCAGTGGCTTTGATGCCGGACGCTACATCACAGTTCGCTATCCTTTTGAGAAGATCGGCGAGGCGTTTGCTCTGATGGCACAGCGGGGAGTTCCGCAGATGAAGGCTCTCATTACATATGAAACCGAGGGGGAGGATACCCATGACTGACTATCCCACGAGAGAATACTATACTGGAAAACGCTCGGCTCATCGGCGGGCGGTATATAAAGGTATCGGCTTGACGGATAGGGATCTGGATCAGCCGCTGATTGCGGTGGTCAGCACCGCCAGCGAGGTTTGCCCGGGTCATTTTCACCTGCAAAAGGTGGTGCAGAGCGTAAAGAATGGCATTTGGCAGGCGGGAGCCACGCCGCTGGAGTTCTCCACGATCTCTCAGTGCGCGACCCAGACCCTGGGACTGCCTGGGATCCGCTACGATCTGCCGGCCAGAGAACTGATCGCTTTGGATATTGAAACGATCGTGGAGACTCAACTCTTTGATGGCCTTGTGGTCGTTACGACCTGCGATAAGACCATTCCTGGCGCGCTGCTGGGTGCCTCTCGGGTGAATCTTCCCACGGTGATCGTGCCTGGCGGTATAATGGAGACCGGTTTTGTGAACGGGAAAGAAGTTTCCCTTTCGGATCTCGATGAGAAGGTTTTCAGCGGCAAGATCGATGCCATGCCGGACAAGGAAGTAGCCGACTGGGAAAACCGGGTCATTCCCGGCAGCGGCGCGTGTCCTATCATGGGAACGGCCAATACCATGCAGGTCCTCAGTGAGATCGTTGGCATGTCCATGCCGTTCTCATCTACCAAAATCGCGGGTTCCGCAGCGCAGCTCCGTCTGGCAAAGGAAGCGGGAAATCGGGTGGTGGAACTGGTGCGCCGGAATATTCGCTTTTCCGACATCGTGACCCGCCGTTCAATGCAGAATATGCTCCGGGGCGCCATGTCTTTGGGGGCGGCTTCCAACTCCATGCTGCACATGCTGGCCCTGAGTCATGACATGGGCTACGAGGATACGGTGGATATCGACTGCATCGCACGGATCAGCCGGGAGGTCCCTTGCATTCTGAACGTGAAGCCGGTAGGTGACTACTATCTGACGGATCTTGAGCGGCTTGGCGGGATCCCGCTGTTGCTTTCCCGGATCAGGACTTTCCTGGATGGCGAGTGTTCCACGGTTTCCGGTCTGACGATGTCTCAAATCTGCGATCTGGGTGCCGAACTGGATGACCCCCAGCGAGTGGGTGATGTTCTGAAGGACGTTCAACATCCCGTGATGGACAATGGCGGTATCATCGTTCTACGGGGAAATCTGGCCAGCAGTGCCATTGTTCGGGCGTTCAAACACAGCCGACATACCTTCGTGGGGACTGCCAAAGTCTATGACTCCCAGGAGGACGCCATGGCTGCCGTACAGAAGGGCGAGGTAAAGCCTGGAGATGCCATCGTGCTTCGTTATATGGGCCCCAAGGGCGGTCCTGGTATGCCGGACTGCTTCGGCGTGGCGGCGGCCGTGGTGGGCGCTGGATTGGAAGAGACGGTGGCGGTTATCACCGATGGCCGTTTCTCCGGATTTGCGCGGGGGGTCGGTGTTTGCCAGATTTGCCCGGAGGCGGCTTCCGGCGGACCTCTGTCCAGAGTGCGGGATGGCGATGAGATCGTCATCAATGCCTTGGAGGGGACGCTGGATGACAAAGCGCCGGACTTTGAGGAGCGGTCGGTGCCCCAGCCGCCGGAGCGGACGAAGCGCGGTATCCTGAACATTTACCGCCGGATCGCCGGAGAGGCTGCGACCGGCGCACGGCTCTGAGGAGGCATCCTTATGGAAAAAGCATACGCAATGGTCATTGAGGAGTACGGCAAGGAACTGGTACGTCATGAATTTGACATTCCGCAGCCCGTTGGCGGAGAGGTCATTATTCGGATACTGGCCTCCGGTATCTGCGGCTCCGATGTCCATGTCTGGAAGGGCCAGGACAAGCGCAGCCATCTGCCCCAGATCCTGGGGCATGAGGGTATCGGCTATGTTCAGGCTGTCAATACGGGGCGGAAGGATATCTTTGGCCGGGAACTGCGGGAAGGGGATCTCGTGGTCTGGGATCGGGGAGTCATGTGCAAAAGCTGCTATGAATGCCTCATCAAGCGCAAAGATTACAATTGCAAGTCCCGCTGGACCTATGGATTCTCCAAGTCTATCTATGACTATCCCAATCTCAACGGCAGCTATTCCTCCCATATGCGCTTGGTGCCGGAGACGGATATCCTGCAGTTGATTCCGCGGGAAAAACTGAAGGCGGATGAAGACTACATTCCCTTTGTTTCCGCCTGCTGTGCCGGGACTACCACGGCCTGTGCCTTTGAGCAGTCTCGTGTGGAGAGTGGCGATACTGTACTGATTCAGGGGCCGGGTCCGCTGGGTGTTTATTCTGTGCTTTATGCCCGGGAACGGGGAGCGTCCAAGATCATCGTTGTGGGCGGTACAAAGTCCCGCTTGGAGCTTTGCCGGGAAGCGGGCGCGGATGTGGTCATCGACCGAAATGAGACCACGGCAGAGCAGCGCCTTGCCCAAGTATTGGACCTGACGGACGGTCGCGGTGCAGACTCCGTTTTCGAGGTGGCGGGCACTGCCTCTGCCGTGGAAGAGGGCGTGCATTATGTAGCAACTGGCGGTGAATATATCTCTGCTGGGATTGCGGTAGACGTGGGCGATGTTCGTCTGAACTGGTTTTCTGACGTTGCCCGGAAAAACACAACGATCAAGGGCATCTGGGTAGGCGATATCAAGAATACCTACCAGGCGATCGAGCTTTATCGGCGGCACAAGGACATCCTGGATCGTACGATCACCCATCGTATCCCGCTGGAGAATGCCACGGAAGCCCTGCGGATGATGGAACGTCGGGAAGGCATGAAAATCGTGCTGATCCCCTGAAAAGTGCGCGATACCCGAGAACATCAATGTGATTTTGACAAGGAGGATAATCGTTATGGATCAGAACATTCCCTTTTCCCAGTGGACGGAAGTGCCGGATTATGATATGGGGGAGCCTTTCTATCAGGAAGGCGTGAAGTGGACGACGCGGCACAACTTTGAGCTGGAGAAAAAGCACATCGATCACGTGGTGCTGCACGACGTGACGCTGCGGGACGGCGACCAGACCCCCGGCTCCGTCTTTCTGGAGGACGAGCGCCTGCGGATCGCCGACGCCCTGGCGGAGATGAAGATGCCCCGCATCGAGGCCGGCATGCCCGTGGTCTCCAAGGCCGTGGAGAACGCCATGCGCCGCATGGTGGCCCGGAACTACCCCCACAGCAAGATCTACGGCTTTGCCCGCGCCGTCATCGGCGACGTGGACCTCTGCAAGGACGTGGGCTGCCAGGGCATCATCATCGAGTACTGCGTGAACCCCATCATCATCAAGCACGCCTACAAGAAGACCCCGAAGGAAGTGGTCTCCAACCTCATCGCGGCCATCAACCACGCAAAGGAGATCGGCTTTGAGGACGTGGCTTTCATGGGCTGGGACTGGTTCCGGACGCCCATCGAGTTCACCCGTCCCCTGATCCAGGAGATCTATGACAACACCCAGTTGGACGGTCTCGTCATCGTGGATACCTACGGCAGCTCCACCCCTGACGCCGTGGAGGAGATGTTCCGCCTCTTCAAGGAGTGGTTCCCCCGCCTGCGGCTGGAGTTCCACGGCCACACGGACAACGGCTGCGGCGACGCCAACTGCCTGGCGGCCCTCTGGGGCGGCGCGGAGGTCATCCACACCTCCATCAACGGCATGGGCGAGCGCTGCGGCAACAACCCCACCGAGGAAGTGGCCGTCCTGATGGAGGTCCACAAGGGCATCGACACCGGGCTGGATCTCACGAAGATCGCTCCTGCCTGCTACGTGGTCTCCACCATCAGCAACATCCCCTTCGCCGCCAACAAGCCGGTGATGGGCACCCGGGCCCTGCAGATCGAGTCCGGCGTTTCCCTGGACATCGAGTACAAGATGGCGCATAATAAGGACTACACTGTCACCAACATCTATAACACCGTGAGCCCCAGCGTGGTGGGCCGGCTGGACAAGGTGCATCCCGTCCTGGGCAAGAACAGCGGCAAGAGCTCCATCCGCCTCATCCTGGAGGAGGAAGGCGTCTCCGCCACCGACCAGGAGATCGCCCAGGTCCTGGACAAGGTCAAGGCCGAGTCCTACGTCACCAAGAGCGGCGTCTCCACCCACATGATGCTCAAGTTCCTGGACGACGTCCGCGCCGGGAAGTAAACCATGGAAAATATCCGACTGGAATACCGGGGCGAAACGGCTGTTCTGACCGTTGACCGTCCCAAGGCTCTGAACGCGCTGAACAGCGCCACTCTCCGGGAGATGGAGGAAGCCCTCTCCCTGCTGGAGGAACAGAAGGATCTGCGGACCGTCATCGTCACCGGCGGCGGGGAGAAGTCCTTTGTGGCCGGGGCCGATATCTCTGAGATGGTGAACGCCTCGGCTCCGGAAGGCCGGGAGATGGCATTGCTGGCCAAACGCTGCTTTGAGCGGTTGGAGCAGATGCCTGTGGTCACCATCGCAGCGGTGAACGGCTATGCGTTGGGCGGAGGCTGCGAGCTGGCAATGGCCTGTGATATCCGTGTAGCGGCAGAGAACGCGATTTTCGGTCAGCCGGAGTGCGGACTCGGTATCCTGCCGGGCTTCGGTGGAACCCAGCGTCTGGCGCGCCTCGTCGGCAAAGGCCTGGCCAAGGAACTGATCTTCACCTGCCGCAGGATCGACGCCCAGGAGGCCTGCCGTATCGGGCTTGTCAACCAGGTAGTCCCCCAGACGGAACTGCTGGAGAGCTGCCTTGCCATGGCGGAGGAGATCGGTCGCAGTGCACCGCTGGGCGTGGCCTACGCCAAGCAGGCCATCAACGCCGGTCTGGATATAGACCTGGACAGCGGCCTCCAAATGGAGGCAAACCTTTTCGGTCTCGCTTTCGCCACCCAAGACAAGCACGAAGGCATGACCGCCTTCCTGGAAAAACGGAAGGAAAAACACTTTTCGGGGCAGTAAAGGTGAGCGTTCTGCCTGTGGCGTCCGTCCTCCTTCTGGGTAAGTGTGTGTCTCTCTCCACCTCATTTCCATGCGGATGCCTTTGATCGGGAACGCGATCCCTTTTCTGTATATGTGTCTCTCTTTTTGTAAGACCCGGTGGGAAGCCTTTTTGGCTTCCCACCGGGTCTTTTGACGATAGAAAACCGGCATAGCGGGGACAAGGGCTACATAGGATGCAGCAGGACACAGGGGGACAGGCGTTCCCCGGAAAGGGAGGAATGGACATGGATCAGCGGGGCTATCAGGACGCGGCGGCGGTACTGCCGCTGCGGCTGCGGCGGGAGGCCATGGCGCTGCCGGAGGAGCGGCAGGCCCTGGCGGAGGAACTGCGGCTCCAGGTGGGACGGGCCATGACGGTGCTGCTGCCGGAGGGGGAAGTCCCCTTCGCCGTCACGGTGGAGCAGGAGGACCTGGAGGGCCTTTGCAACATTGCCTCGGATTTCTCCCGCTACGCGGCGGCGGAATCCCTGCGCAAGGGCTACCTCAGCGTCCGGGGCGGATGCCGGGTGGGGCTCTGCGGCAGCGCCATCCTGAAGGAGGGGGAGACCGCGGGGCTCCGGGATTTTTCCTCCGCCGCCATCCGCATCCCACGGGAGAAGAAGGGCATCGGGGAGCCGCTGGCTCCCGGCCTCTTCCGGGAGGGGCGCTTTCGCTCCACACTGCTGCTCTCACCTCCCGGCGGGGGGAAGACCACCCTCCTCCGGGATCTCATCCGCTGCCTCTCGGATGGCGTCGGCTGTCCGGGGACCCGGGTGGCTCTCGCCGACGAGCGGGGAGAGGTGGCGGTCTCCCGCCAGGGCCGGGCCCAGATGGACCTGGGCCAGCGGACGGATATCCTGGACGGCTGCCCCAAGGCCCAGGCCATCCCCATGCTGCTGCGCTGCATGAATCCTCAGGTCATCGCCGTGGATGAGATCACGGCGGAGGCGGATATCCGGGCCATGACCATGGCTGCTAACTGCGGCGTGGGACTTCTCGCTACCATCCACGCCCAGGATCGGGCGGAGCTGGAGGGCAAGCCTCTTGCCCGGATGCTGCTGGCCAGCGGAGCTTTTGCCCAGGCCATCGTCATTGAGAACCGGAATGGGGAGCGGACCTATCGCTGGGAGGAGCTGGCGCCGTGAAGGCCCTGGGGGCGGCGCTGGTGCTGGCGGCGGCCGGGGGTGTCTGGCTTCGGACCCTCGCCGGGCAGCGCCGGGAGCTGGATACCCTTCGGCGTCTTGCAGCCCTCCTGGCCCGGATGGGGGCCGAGATCCAGGGCCGGCGGACGCCCCTGCCCCGGCTCATGGAGGAGCTCGCCCGGGAGGAGCCCCGCCTGGGCCCCGGCCTGAGGCAAGTCCTTTCCGGCCTGCGGGCGGGGGAGGCTCTGCCGGGGCTTCTGGGCCGCTGCGCCGACACCTGGAGCCTCTCTCCCTGGTGCCGGACGGCCCTGTGGGAACTGGGCTGCGCCCTGGGCGGCGACGCCGGGGAGAGCGCCGAGGCCCTGGCCTTTGCCAGGCAGCGTGTCCTGGAGGAACTGGAGGAAAAACGGCGGAGCCAGAGGGAGCGGGAGAGGGGGAGCGCGGCGCTGTGCTTCTCCGGCGCGGCCCTGGTGGTGATCCTGCTGCTGTGAGGAAGGAAAACATGGACGTAGACCTGATTTTCAAGATCGCCGCCATCGGGATCTTAGTGGCGGTGCTGAACCAGCTCCTGATCCGCTCCGGCCGGGAGGAGCAGGCGCTGATGACCACCCTGGCAGGGCTCGTGGTGGTGCTGATGATCCTGCTGCGGGAGATTAGCGCCCTTTTTGACCTGGCCAAGGCGCTGTTCGATTTCTAGGGATGGAGCTCATCATCCGACTGGTCGCCCTGGCGGTGCTGGCGGCCCTCCTGGCCCTCCTTCTCAAGGGAAAACAGGGGGAACTGGGGCTCTTAGTGGCCCTGGCGGGCCTTGCGGCGCTGTTTCTGGCCCTGGCAGAGCCCTTCGGAGAGCTGATAGCCTTTCTGCGGACGCTCTCGGAAGGGACGGGCCTGGACGCCGCCGTCTTCACGCCCCTCTATAAGATCCTGGGCATCGCCCTGGTGGTGCATCTGGGGGGCCAGCTCTGCCGGGATGCCGGGGAATCCGCCCTGGCGGCGGGGCTGGAGACGGCGGGCAGCGTCTGCGCCATACTGGCGGCGCTGCCGCTCCTGGAGCGGGCACTGAGTTTACTGGGGGAGCTGATGCAGGGATGAGATACTGGCTGTGCCTTTTTGCGGCGCTGGCACTGCTGTGCCTTCCCGCCGGGGCGGTGGAGCTGCCGAAGGAGCTGACAGACGCCCTGCCATCCCAGGCGGAGCGGCTGTTGGAGGGGGAGACCGGGGACCTGCTGGGCGGGGTGTCCGCCCTATGGGGGAATCTCCGGCAGGAGGCGGGGAAGATCCTGCGCTCCCGGTTGAAGACGGCGGCAGGGGTCCTCTTTACGGTGCTCCTCTGCGGGATGCTGGGGGGCCTCCGGGATGGGAACGGCGCGGTGCCGGACTTCGTCCCCATGGGCGGAGCCCTGGTCATCGCGGCGCTGACGGCGTCGAGCCTTAAAAACCTTGTGGGTCTCGGCTGGGAGGCCATGGAGGCCACCTCCGTCTTCGGAAAGGCTCTGCTGGGAGCTTTGGCCGTTAGCCTGGCCGCCGGCGGCGCGGTGCAGACGGCTTCCCTCCAACAGGTGGGGACGGTGCTCTTCGGCACCTTCCTCCTGGAGCTCATCCGAAGGCTCCTGCTGCCCCTGGTCTATCTCTACGCCGCCACCGTCACCGCCGCAGCCATCGCCCCGGAGACACCGCTCCGGAGCCTGGCGGAGGCCATCCGGAAGGCGGTGAGCTGGGCCCTGGGCGGGAGCCTTGCGGCCTTCACCCTCTACCTCACCCTGACGGGAGCCGTCTCCGGTGCGGCGGATCAGGCCGCCGTCCGGGCGGCCAAGGCGGTGCTCTCCGGCACGGTGCCGGTGGTGGGCGGCATCCTCTCGGACGCGGCGGAGACCCTGCTGGCCGGGGCCGGGGTGCTGCGGGGCGGCATCGGGATCTTCGGGACCTTGGGGGTGCTGGCCATCTGTGCCTATCCCTTTCTGCACCTGGGGATCCAGTACCTCCTCTACCGGGGGGCGGGCTTCCTGGCGGAGGCCGCGGGCGGCGGCCCGCTGCCGAAGCTCATCGGCGGCCTTGGCAGCGCCTTTGCCCTGGTGCTGGGGATGACCGCCAGCTGCGCGGCGGTGATCATTGTGGCCATCGCGGCGGCCATGGGGGCGGCGGGCCTATGATGGATGCACTGCGGACCTGGCTCTACGGCGTTTTCTGCGCGGCGCTGCTGCTGACCCTCACCCAGGGGCTGCTGCCCAAGGGGAAGCTCCGGAGCCTTGCGTCCCTGGCCGGGGGACTCATCCTGCTGCTGGCCCTGCTCCGGCCCCTGGGGGTGGGGAAGGACTGGAACTGGGACGCCTCTGCCTTCCAGGCGGAGGTGGCGGAGCGGCAGAAGGAACTGAGCGCAGAGCGGCAGGCTCAGCTTGCCGCCATCATAGCGGAGGAGACGGAGGCATATATATGGGAAAACGGAGAGGACCTGAAAAGCGTGAAGGTGGAGGTCCGGGAGGTGGACGGCGTCCTCCTGCCCTGGAGCGCCGAGTTGGGCTGTCCCTACGGCGAAGCCCTCAGCCGGATGCTCTCGGAGGACCTGGGGATCCCCGGGGAAAGGCAGTACTATGAGGGGGACTGAGGTGCTGGGAAGATTCCGGACCCTCTGGGAGAAGGGAAAGTTCGCCCTGCCGGTGCTGGGACTTGGGGTGCTGCTGCTCCTCTGGCCCAGCGGGACGGGGGAGACGAAGAGCGCCGCGTCCCCTGAGACAACGGCGGAGGAGACGGCGGCGCAGCAGCAGAAGGAGATGGAGCGCATCCTCAGCCGGATCGAGGGGGCCGGGGAGCTCCACCTGATGCTGACGCTAGAGAGCGACGGGGAGCGGACTCTGGCGGAGGACCGGGAGGAGACCCTGGGCGGAAGTCCGGACGCTCCGGAGAGCCAGAGCCGCCGGGAGACGGTGATCCTCAGCGTCAGCGGCGGGGAAGAGGTCGTGGTGACCCGGCGGGAGAGCCCGGTGTACCGGGGCGCATTGGTGGTCTGCCAGGGGGCGGACCGGGCGGAGGTAAAACTGGCGGTGACCCAGGCGGTAGCCGCCCTGACGGGCCTTGGGGCAGATCGGATCACGGTGGTCAAATGTCAATAGTCATCTGGAGGAGGAAGAGCATGAGGAAGGAAAGCTTGCGGAAAAACGCGGTGGTGCTGACGGTTCTGGTGCTGGTGGGGGCGGCAGTCTTCATTAACTGGAAGTTCTCGCCCACGGCGGAGACGGCCAACGGCGCGGTCAGCGGGGAGGAGAGCGGGCGGAAGCTCCTGGGGCAGTCCACCCTCGTCAGCGGGGAGGGGGACAGCTCCGCCGACCCGGCAGGGGAGGACGCTGTCTACACCGGGACGGATTACTTTGCCTCCGCCCGGCTCACCCGGCAGCAGGCGCGGGACAGCGCCATTGAGCTGCTGCAGAAGGCGGCGGACGAGGAGGGGGCGGCGGAGGAAGCCGCCACCGAGGCATCGGAGGGCATCCAGGCTCTCGCCGCCTATACCCTGGCGGAGGCCCAGATCGAAAACCTGGTGACGGCCAAGGGCTATGCCGACTGCGTGGCCTTCATGGGGGCGGAGAGCATCAGCGTGGTGGTCTCCACCCGGGACGGCGCGGCGCTGACCTCCGCCGATGTCGCCAAGATCACGGACATCACCATGACGGAGACCGGCTACCCTGCCTCGGCCATCAAGATCATGGCGGCAAATTAGTGGTTGTATTTTGCGGCTTTCCATGGTAAAATATCCTGTAAGTCACTGCCGGGAGCCTCTTTTCCCGGCAGACCCGGGCAGGCGGCGCCCCATGCGGCGCCAGGAGATCCCCGGGGGAAGGAGAGTTTTTACCATGGGTGAAAGCAAGGATTATATGACCCTGCCGGAGCAGAACGGCAGCGTGAATATCGCCAAGGACGTCATCGCCGCCGTGGCGGTGGACGCCGTCCGCGAGGTGGAGGGCGTCGCCGGCATGATGACCAGCATGGGCGGCGTCATGGACCTTGTGGATAAGAAGAACGCCCAGAAGGGCCTCAAGGGCGTGCGCATCAGCGTCAGCGAAGACAACCAGCTGACCCTGGACCTCTACCTCACCGTGAACTACGGCGTCTCCATCCCGGAGACGGCGGAGAACGCCCAGAAGGCCGTCGCCACTGCGGTGGAGGACATGACCGGCTGTAAAGTCAGCGCCGTGAACGTCCACGTGGGCGGCGTCAGCATCGCCTGAGGCGGGAAAGAGAGAGGGAGAGCACCATGATGCTGCGAAATACCGCCCGGGAGATCGCCGTCCACCTTGCCTATGAGCTGAGCTTCACCGCCCTGCCGGTGGAGGAGCTGCTGGAGACCCGCCTGAATGCGGAGCGCTTTGCAGAGCTTGCCGGGGAGGATGCCCTCTATCAGGAGGCGCCGGATCAGCTCCAGCGGGACTATATCGCCCGTCTTGTCACCGGCGTTTCCGAGCATGCCGCCGAGCTGGACGGCTACATCGCCAAGTACGCCCGGGGCTGGAAGTTTTCTCGTATCCCCCTGGTGGCCAGCGCCATCATGCGGGTGGCCATGTATGAGATCCTCTACATGCCGGAGATCCCCAATTCATCAACGGCATCCTGGGCAGCTTCGTCCGCCAGGAGCTCCCGGATGAGACCGGGAAGCGGGAGGAAGCCGCCGAAAGCTGAGAAGAGAGCGGGACGCGGGCAAGCCGCCGTCCCGCTTTTTCCCTGCAGATGAGAGAAAACGAGAGGAGGGAGCGCCATGGAGCGCAGGATCATCAGCGTCAGCGAGCTCAACGGCGTGGTGAAGCTCCTGCTGGATAATGAGCCGCTGCTGCGGAACCTGGCCGTCCGGGGCGAGCTCTCCAACTACAAGATCTATCCTTCCGGCCATCACTACTTCACGCTGAAGGACCCAGAGGGGGCCCTGCGCTGCGTACTGTTCAAGGGACAGGCACTTCGCCTCCGCTTCCGGCCGGAGAACGGCATGAAGGTGGTGGTGACGGGCCGGGTCAGCGTCTTCCCCCGGGACGGGGCCTACCAGCTCTACGCCGAGGAGATGATCCCCGAGGGGGCGGGCGACCTGGCGGTGGCCTTTGAGCAGCTGAAGGCCCGTCTCCACGCCGAGGGCCTTTTCGACCGGGAGCGGAAGAAGCCTCTGCCGGAGCACCCGGAGCGCATCGCCGTCATCACCTCTCCCGCCGGAGCGGCGGTCCATGACATGATCCGTATCCTCCGGCGGCGCTACCCGCTGGCGAAGGTCATCCTCCTGCCCGTCCGGGTCCAGGGGCCGGAGGCTCCGGCGGAGATCGCGGGAGCCCTCCGCTACGCGGACAAATGGAAGATTGGGGACGTGATCATCACAGGCCGGGGCGGCGGGTCCCTGGAGGACCTCTGGGCTTTCAACGATGAGCGGGTGGCGCGGGCGATCTTCGCCTGTGAAACACCGGTGATCTCCGCCGTGGGCCACGAGCCGGACGTCACGATTTCGGACTTCGTGGCGGACGCCCGGGCGTCCACGCCCTCCAACGCGGCGGAGATCGCTGTGCCGGACCAGGTGGAGCTGCGGCGCTTTCTGCTCTCTACTCAGCAGCGGCTGGCCAAGAGCCAGGAAAATCGCCTGGCGGCGGAGCGGCAGCGTCTCACGGACCTTGCCGCCAAGCGCTGCCTGACGGAGCCCATGGCCTTCGTCCAGGACAAGCGGATGGAGCTTCTGCACCGCCAGCAGCGGCTGGGGGATCTGATGCAGGGCCAGCTTGCCCGGAAGCAGCAGCGTTTTGGAGCCCTCTCGGCGGCGCTGGACGCCATGAGCCCCCTGAAGGTCCTGGGCCGTGGCTACGCCGTGGCCCGGAGCGAGGCGGGCGGGATACTGAAGACATACCGTGACGTCACGGCGGGGGACGCCGTCACCGTCACGCTGGGGGAGGGCGGCTTCACGGCCCGTGTGGAGCGGCCCTTCGGAAAGGAGCGGAAGCATGGCGGAAAAACGGAGCTTTGAGTCCCGGCTCCAGCGGCTGGAGGAGATCGTCTCCGCCCTGGAGAAGGGGGATGCCCCTCTGGCGGATTCCCTGGCCCTCTTTGAGGAGGGGACCAAGCTGGTGGGGGAGTGCACCCGGGAACTGGACCGGGCGGAGCAGAAGGTAGTCAAGCTCATGAAGGGCCCCGACGGCGCCCCGGTGGAGCTGCCCTTTGAAACGGAGGAGTAAGGAATGAACAAGACTGGGTTTGACGCCCGCTACCAGAAGTACCTGGAGGCTATCGAGGACTATCTGAGCGGACTTTTCGCGGAGAAGCCCCACTGGGCGGACCTTTACGATGCCATGCGCTACAGCCTTCTCTCCGGCGGCAAGCGGCTGCGGCCGGTGCTGACCCTGGAATTTGCCCGCCTGGCGGGGGAAGAGGGATTTGACTGGTATGACGCCATGCCCGCCGCCTGCGCGGTGGAGATGGTCCACACCTACTCCCTGATCCACGACGACCTGCCCTGCATGGACAACGACGACCTCCGCCGGGGCAAGCCCACCAACCACAAGGTCTACGGCGAGACCCTGGCGGTGCTGGCGGGAGACGCCCTGCAGCCGGCGGCCTATGAGCTGATCCTGGAGAGGGTGCCGGGGACCCGGGAGCGGCTGGCCTGCGCCCTGCTGCTGGCGGAGGCCTCCGGCCCCGACGGCATGGTAGCGGGTCAGGTGCTGGATACCCTGCACCATCCCTCCACCGAGGCGGAGCTGGCGGAGGTCCACCGCCTGAAGACCGGCTGCATGATCCGGGCGGCCTGCGTCATGGGCTGCGCCGCCGCCGATGCGTCTGCGGAGATGCGGGAGGCCGCCTGCACCTACGCCGAGAAGCTGGGGCTTGCCTTCCAGATCCGGGACGACATGCTGGATGTCATGGGCAACCAGGCGGAGTTCGGAAAACCCATCGGCTCCGATGCGGAGCAGGGGAAGTGCACCTATGTGGGCATCCTGGGGCTGGAGGAGTGCGAGCGACGGGTCCTCTCCCTGACGGAGGAGGCCAAGGCCGCCCTGGAGAAGGTGGAGTGGCACGGCAGCACCGCCTTCCTCCGGATGCTGGCGGACAGTCTGGCTGTCCGGACCCACTGAGAGGCGACAACGGCAAAGGAGCGGGACCTGAGGTCCCGCTCCTTTTTCTGCGCCCTGTGGACAAATTGTTAATTCTCCCTTCTGTATATACGGAATACCTTGCATATTTATGGCCGAGGTGCTATACTAGGAAAACCGGTGCCGTCCGGGCTTGCCCGTGAGCCGGCATCCCACGGCGAAAGGGCGGGAAAGCGCCCTTTTCCGCCCATCGCGCCGCCGCGACGGCGGCCAGAAACGAAAGTGAGGAATCCGTCCGTGATTCTGGAAGATATCCATTCCCCGCGGGACCTCCGGTCCCTGCCGGCGGATCAGCTGCCGCAGCTTTGCCAGGAGCTGCGGCAGTTCCTGCTGGACAATGTCTCCCGAACCGGTGGGCACCTGGCCTCCAACCTGGGGGCGGTGGAGCTCACCGTGGCCATCCACCGCTGCTTCGATACGGAGCGGGACCGCCTGGTCTTTGACGTGGGCCACCAGTGCTATGTCCACAAGGCCCTCACCGGCCGGCAGGAGCTTTTTGCCACCCTCCGCCAGTTGGATGGCCTCTCCGGCTTCCCCAAGCCCCGGGAGAGCATCCACGACGCCTTCATTGCAGGGCACGCATCCAACTCCGTCTCCGTGGCCCTGGGCATGGCCCGGGCCCGGACGCTGCAGCACCAGGACCACCAGGTCCTGGCCCTCATCGGAGACGGGGCTCTCTCCGGCGGCCTTGCCTACGAGGGACTCAACGACGCCGGAGCCTCCGGCGAGCCCCTCATCGTCATCCTCAATGACAACGGCATGTCCATCAATGCCAATGTGGGCGCCGTCAGCGAGCATCTGGAGCGCCTGCGCTCCCGCCCGGCCTACTACCACTTCAAGAAGTGGTACCGGGGCCTTTTCGGCAAGCATCCGGCCCAGAATCCCCTCTACCGCTTCAACCACCGGGTGAAGACCTTCTTCAAGCGGAGCATCTACCCCAGCAGCACCCTCTTTGAGGACATGGGCTTCACCTATCTCGGCCCGGTGGACGGCCACGACCTGCCCCGGCTCTGCAATACCCTGGAGTGGGCCAGGGAGCTCCAGGGCCCGGTCCTGGTCCATGTCCGGACGGTGAAGGGCAAGGGCTGCGCCTATGCTGAGCGGAACCCGGGACGCTACCACGGCGTGGGTCCCTTCGACCCGGAGACCGGCGTGGTGGCCCCCTCGGGAGAGAGCTTTTCCTCCGTCTTCGGCCGCAAGCTGGAGGACTGCGCGGCCCAGGACCCCAGGGTCTGCGCCATCACCGCCGCCATGGCGGACGGCACGGGCCTTGGCCACTTCGCCGGGGCCTACCCGGACCGCTTCTTCGATGTGGGCATCGCAGAGGGCCATGGTGCCGCCATGGCGGCGGGCCTTGCCCGCCAGGGGATGCTGCCGGTCTTTGCGGTGTACTCCAGCTTCCTGCAGCGGAGCTATGATATGCTGATCCACGACATCGCCCTCCAGGGCCTCCATGTGGTGCTGGGGGTGGACCGTGCCGGATTGGTGGGCGCCGACGGCGAGACCCACCACGGCTGCTTCGATGCCCTCTTCCTCCCGGAGATCCCGGGCTTCACCGTTTACTGCCCTGCCAGCTTCGCGGAGCTCCGGCGGATGCTCTCAGACGCCCTCTTCCGCTGTACCGGGCCCGTGGCCGTCCGCTATCCCCGGGGCGGGGAAGGGGACTACCGGGCGGACGCCGGGGAGGACGCCCTCGCCTGCCTGCGGCAGGGCGGCGACGCCGCCATCCTGACTTACGGCATCCTGGTGAACGAGGCCCTGGCCGCGGCAGAGGCTCTGGCGGCAGAGGGCATCCAGGCCGCCGTCTGGAAGCTCAACCGCATCTCCCCCCTGGACTGGGAGGACCTGGAGCCGCTCTCCGCTGTCCGCCGCCTGGTGGTGACGGAGGATGCCATGGGCGCGGGCTGCGTGGGCCAGCGGGTCACGGCCATCCTGGCGGAGCACGGCCAGGAGCCGGAGAAACTCATTTTGCGGAATCTGGGAAAGACCTTTGCCCCGGAGGGGACGGTGCGTCAGCTCTGGGAGCGATTTGGATTGGACCGCCATGGCATGGCGGCGGATGTGAGGGAGGTGATGGCCCCGTGAAGAAGCGACTGGATGTGCTGCTGGTGGAGCGGGGACTGCAGGAGAGCCGGCAGAAGGCCCAGGCCACCATTATGAGCGGCCTGGTCTTCGTGAAGGGCCAGCGGGCGGACAAGCCCGGCGCCGCCGTGGACGAGGCGGCGGAGATCGAGATCCGGGGAAATACCCTGCGCTATGTGAGCCGGGGCGGCCTCAAGCTGGAGAAGGCCATGGCCGCCTTCCCCATCACCCTGGCAGGCTGCATCTGCGGGGATATCGGGGCCTCCACCGGCGGCTTTACCGACTGCATGCTGCAAAACGGCGCAGAGAAGGTCTACGCCGTGGACGTGGGTTACGGCCAGCTTGCCTGGAAGCTCCGGCAGGACCCCCGGGTTATCTGCCTGGAGCGCACCAATGCCCGGTATCTGGACCACAGCGTCATCCCGGACGAGCTGGACTTCGCCTCCATCGACGTGAGCTTCATCTCCCTGAAGCTGATCCTCCCGGCGGTGAACACCGTGCTGAAACCCGGGGGCCAGGTGGCCTGTCTCGTGAAGCCCCAGTTCGAGGCCGGACGGGAGAAGGTGGGAAAGAAGGGCGTCGTCCGGGAGCCCGCCGTCCACCGGGAGGTGCTGGAGCACTTCCGCCGGCACGCGAAGGATTCCGGCTTCACACTGCTGGGCCTGACCTACTCCCCCATCCGGGGGCCGGAAGGCAACATCGAGTACCTGGGCTATCTCCGGAAGGGGGAGGGCCAGGAGGCCGACGCTGACCTCGCCGCCCTGGTGGAGGAATCCCATGAAGCGTTGCGCCAGCACGGGGAGGGGAACGAATGAAGCGAATTATTCTTTGCCCCAATCCCGGCCGGGACCGGGATCTGACGGCCACCCTCCGGGCGGAGGCCATCCTCCGGGAGCTGGGCTTTGAGACCGTCATCTGCTCCCCCTTCCGCAGTCAGAAGGAGGATTTCCCCGGGGCGAAGGCCCACCCCCTGCTGCCAGAGATGCAGCGGGCTGACCTTCTCATCACCTTCGGCGGGGACGGGACCATATTGCACCTTGCCAAGCTCACGGCTCTCAACCAGGTGCCGGTGCTGGGCGTCAACATGGGAAGCCTGGGCTTCATCGCGGAGCTGGAGGCCGGGGAGATCGAGCGGCTCCGGGATCTGAAGGACTGGAACTTCGCCACGGAGGACCGCATGATGCTGGATGTCAGCGTGATCCGGGACGGGCGGCAGATCTATCAGAACCTGGGACTCAACGACGCCGTCATCCGGGAGGGTCCCATCTCACACGTCATCCACCTCCGGATAGAGTCGGACGGCCACCACCTGGCGGACATCGCCGGGGACGGGGTCATCATCGCCACCCCTACGGGCTCCACGGCCTACGCCCTCTCCGCGGGAGGCCCGGTGGTGGAGCCGGAGGCGGAGATCCTGGTGCTCTGCCCCATCTGCACCCACAATATGCGCTTCTCCTCCTACGTTCTCTCACCGGAGCACAGCCTCACCGTCACCATGGAGGGCAACGGCCGCAAGCCCATCTATCTCTTCGTGGATGAGAGCCGGGCCTTTTCCCTGCGCCAGGGGGACCGGGTGGTAGTGCGCCGTTCCAGGCATGTGACCCGTCTTGTCCGTCTCAGCGAAAAGAGTTTCTGCGAGATCTTTGCAAAAAAAATGCTGCCAGGAGGATACAGCAATGAAAAATGACCGCCAGAATACGATCCTTGAGATCATCGCCGCGGAGAACATCGAGACCCAGGAGCAGCTCCTGGACCGCCTGGCCCAGCGGGGCATCCGCTCCACCCAGGCCACCATCTCCCGGGACATCAAGCAGCTGCACCTTATCAAGGAGCCTGTGGGCCAGGGGGTCTACCGCTACGCCGTGTCCGTGAACCGGGCCCGTCTCAACGTGGCGGACAAGCTCCGCACCATCTTCAAAGAGAGCATCACCAGCGTGGACAGCGCCCAAAACATGGTGGTCATCAAGACCCTTTCCGGTCTTGCCGGCGGTGCCTGCGAGGCCCTGGACCACATGGACATCGCGGGTCTTGTGGGCTCCCTCGCCGGAGAGAACACGGTCTTCCTCGTGATGAAGGATACCGCCGCGGCGGAGCTTTTCTGCCAGGAGATCCGGGAGATGCTGTAACGCCCGAAGGAGGGAAGTTCCATGCTGGAGCTGCTGCACATCGAGAATCTGGCGGTGATCGAGACCGCTGACATCCAGTTCTATCCCGGCTTCAACGCTCTCACCGGCGAGACCGGCGCCGGCAAGTCCATCGTGGTGGACGCCATGCAGGCGGTGCTGGGGGGGCGGGCCTCCCGGGACCTCATCCGCACCGGGGCCGGCGCTGCCTTTGTCAGCGCGGTGTTCTCCGGCCTGCCGGGGACCTTTCCGGCGCTCTCCGCCTGTGGGGCGGAGGCGGATGAGGAGGGGAAGCTCCTCCTCCAGCGGGAGATCACGGCGGATGGCCGCAACGTTTGCCGGGCCAATGGCCGCCCCCTGACGGTGAGCCAGCTGCGCGCCGTGGGCGCGGAGCTTCTCAACATCCATGGCCAGCACGAGGGGGCCCAGCTTCTGGATGAGGAGCGCCACGGGGAGTACCTGGACCGCTATGGCCGGACGGAGGAGCCGCTGGCGGCCTACCGGAAGGAATATGAGGCCCTGCTTGCCATCCGCCGCCGGATGGGGGAGCTGCAGATGGACGAAGCTGAAAAGGCCCGCCGGATGGACTCTCTCCGCTTTCAGATCGACGAGCTGGAGCGGGCCGACCTCCGCCCCGGCGAGGAGGAGGAGCTTCGGGCCCGGCGGGACTTCCTACGCAGCGGGGAGAAATACCTTTCTGCCCTGGAGGGAGCGGCCTACGCCCTGGGCGGCGGGGACGACAGCGACGGCGCGGTCCGGCAGCTGCAGAGCGCGGCGGAGGCCCTGACGCCACTGCGGAGTCTGGGCGGGGAGTTTGCCCAGCTCTTCGAGCGGGTCCAGGAGGCCGCAGCCGAGGTCTATGATCTCTCCGAGACCCTCCGGGACAAGCGGGAGGAGTTTGATTTCTCCCCTGGGGAGCTGGACGCCGTGGAGAGCCGCTGCGACCAGCTCTACCGCCTGAAAAAGAAGTACGGCGCCACGGCGGAGGACATGCTGGACTATCTGGACCGCTGCCGCCGGGAGCTGGACACCATTGAGACCTCGGAGGAGGAGCTTGCCCGCCTGGAGCGGAAGCTCTCCGCTGCCGAGGAAAAGGTCCGCGCCGCAGGCGAAGCTCTGACGGCGGCCCGGAAGGTTGCTGCCGGGGAGCTGGAGCAGCGCATTCAGACGGAGCTCCGGGAGCTGGATATGAAAAAGGTCCGCTTTGAGATCCGCTTTGAGCCCAAGGAACCCGCCATGGACGGATGCGACGCCATCCGTTTCCTGATGTCGGCCAACGCCGGGGAGGACCTGAAGCCCATCGCTAAGATCGCCTCCGGCGGCGAGCTGGCCCGGATCATGCTGGCGCTGAAGAACGTTCTCTCGGAGCAGGAGGATATCGGCACCCTGGTTTTCGATGAGGTGGATACCGGCGTCTCCGGTCGGGCCGCCCAGAAGGTGGCGGAGAAGCTGGCCCAGGTCAGCCGCCGCAAGCAGGTGCTGTGCGTGACGCACCTGCCCCAGCTGGCCGCCATGGCAGATGTCCATTTCTGCGTGGAGAAGGGAGAAGTAAAGGGAAGAACCTTTACGGAGGTTCGCTGCCTGAACCGCTCCCAGCGCCAGGCAGAGCTGGCCCGCATCACTGGCGGCAGCCAGGTGACGGACGCTTTGCTGGCAAGCGCCGGGGAGCTGCTGGACGCGGCGGAGACCTACCGGAAAGGATTGCAATGAGAAGCGGGAAGACCGGGCTGCTGCCGGTGCTGGCAAAGCTGTCTTTTGGCGTCTATCTTCTGCTGGCCGCCGTGACATTGCTGATCTGCGCCAGCGGCATCATTCTCTTTTTTATGACTGCCGCCGGGCATATTTACCCGGAGGTTCGGGTGGAGAAAACGGCGGTGCCGGTTCGTGACGTCAATGGCGTGGCAGTGGACAGCAGCGGAAATCTTTATGTCGGTTCCGCCGGATATTCAGCCATTCAGGTCTTTGACCAGGAAGGCCATTTTCTGGAACGAATCTGTATCCCGGCTTATAAAGCGGTGAGCGGCAGCTTTGCCTGGCGTCTGGAGGACGGCGACCGGCTGGTGGTCTATACCTTCCGGGATTACGACCGGCTGGAGATTGAAAATGGACAGGCGGCTCTGACCGCACACTATGAGGGCCGCCCCGCTTTTGAGGCTGCTGTGGAGGAAGCGGGGCTGGACCTTTACGACAGTGGAAGGACGTGGCAGGGAAGCGACGGCACTGTCTGCCGCATGGACCTTCTTGGCCGTGTCCATGTGACGCGGCCGGGACAGGAGACTGCCAGTATCTCCCTGGAGGTCCCTCATTTTCCGCCGCCGGTCCCGGTGTGCTGGATGATCGCAGTGTGTGGCATGCTGATGACCGTGTGGCTGGTCCTGACAGCGGTCAGAGTGGAGGAATACCGCAGCAAAATGCCGCGGCCCCAAGCATAAGGGATGTTCGTGAATGCTTCCGAAGAGAAAACATTTTCGCCATTTTCCATTGACAATCCCGCACAAATCAGATAAAATACTTCCCGTATATGGCATTGATGCGGAGAAGTACGCGGTTTCACCCTGCCAAGAGAGCCCCTGGTCGCTGGAAAGGGGAGAGGGCTGCCGCCGAAATACACCGCGGAGCCGGCACCCCAACGGCTTTTGGCTCAGTAGGCGTGCTCCGGGAGCGCCCGTTACCGCGCGGGAGTGTGTTGGCACTCCACGAGGCTGTTTCCGCAAGGAGGCGGCGAACCAGAGGTGGTACCGCGTCATGACGCCCTCTGTCCGCTTGGTGGACGGAGGGCTTTTATTCTTGGAAACGACGGAAAGGAGCGCGCAGATGGAGAGGATCACGATCCATTATCTCGGCCACGCTTGCTTCCGCCTGGACTTCGGCCAGTGGCGGACGGTGCTGGACCCCTACCACGACGGCATGGTGCCGGGACTTCCGCCCCTCCGTGTGGAGGTGGAGGAGGCCCTCTGCAGCCACCAGCACGACGACCACAACTTCACCCGGGCGGTGCGCCTGACTCATGTCCGTGGGGTTGCCCCCTATGAGACGGAGACCCTCACCGTTCCCCACGACGGGGCGGATGGCCGCCTCCGGGGCATGAACACCATCCGCATCTTCCGTTGCGGCGGCCTGCGCATTGCCCACCTGGGGGACCTGGGCCGGCTCCTGACGGCGGAGGAGGCGGAAGCTCTCTCGGGCCTTGACTGCATGCTGCTCCCCGTGGGCGGCTATTATACCATTGATGCTGCCCAGGCCAAGGCCGTGGTGGACGCTGTCCGTCCCCGCGTCGTCATCCCCATGCACTACCGGAGGGGGAGCATGGGCTTCGCCGAGATTTTGGAGCTCACGGACTTCACGGAGCGCTTCCCGGAGGTCCGCTATGAGGACGGCCCCCTGGAACTCACCAAGGAGACTCCCGACGGCGTCGTGGTACTGACGCCGGAGGTCTGAGTCCCCGGCACGCAACCTCAGAAAATACCGCCAACGCGGAGGATAAAGGAGAAGGAAACACTATGACCTGCTACGAAGAACTGAAGGCCCGGGGCCTCATCGCCCAGGTGACCAACGAGGAGGAGATCCGGGATGTCATCAACAACGGCAAGGCTGTCTTCTACATCGGCTTTGACTGCACCGCGGACTCCCTGACCGCCGGCCACTTTATGGCCCTGACGCTGATGAAGCGCCTGCAGATGGCGGGCAACCGCCCCATCGCCCTCATCGGCGGCGGCACCACCATGATCGGCGATCCCTCCGGCCGCACCGACATGCGCAAGATGCTCACCAAGGAAGACATCGACC
>SFLD01000044.1 GCA_004553545.1 Clostridiales bacterium
TACCGGGCTTGCTTTTTATGCGTTTTTTCTCTTTACCGAGTCATCCTCGCTTTTTCTCTCTTCGCCCCTTTTATTTAGGACGTGTTTTGCTCATCTCTATAAAGGGTGAATGCATTCAAACGAGGTCGATCCAACATGGAACAGGAATTCTTTGACCGGGCGGTGCAGTGCTGGCAGGACATGGTCTTCCGCCTGGCCCTGCACCAGCTGGGCTTCTATGCCGACGCCGACGACGCCGTGCAGGAGGTCTTCCTCCGCCTCTGGCGGCAGAAGGTCCCCTTCGCGTCCGACGAGCACCTGCGCCGCTGGCTCATGCGGGTGACGGTGAACTGGTGCCGGGACCAGCTGCGAAGCCCCTGGCGGAAGCGCCGGGTGGACTGGGACAGTCTCGAGAACCAGCCCGCCTTTGAGACGCCGGAGCAGGGCGAGCTCTACCAGGCCGTCATGTCCCTGCCGGAGAAATACCGCACCGTGCTGGATCTATTCTACTACGAGGAGCTCTCCGTCCGGGAGATCGGGGAGGTGCTGGGGCTCAGCCAGAGCGCCGTCACCACCCGCCTCAGCCGGGCAAGGAAGCTCCTGCGCGAACGTTGGGAGGCATGGCAGGATGACGAATAAGGAACTTTACCAGGCAACCTTTTCCCAGGTCCACGGGAAGGTACGGCAGGCGGACTTCCCCCGCCGGAAGCGCCGGAGCCCCCGGACCTTCGGTCTTTTGGCGGCGGCGGTCCTTCTCGTGGCCGCCCTCAGCGCCACGGCGGTGGCGGAGGATTGGTTCGGCCTCCGCCAGGCGGCCCTGCCCCAGGAGGGCAGCGGCAGCGGCGTGGAGGAGAACGTGGAGCTCCTCTCCCTCCAGGGCTGGTTTGGGAGTCCCGAGCACCAGGCCGCCGCGGACTGGCAGGACTTCCTGAACCACTACGACGACGGCGGAGCCCTGGACGCCATCGGCAACGGGGACACGGGACTTTCGGACCGCTACCTCCCCTACGGCGTCTGGACGCAGGAGATGGCGGAGACCCTGGACACCATCGCGGCCAAGTACGGCCTGGCCCTCCACCAGGACAGCACCATCTATGACGACACCGCCGCCTTCCTGGCGGTCACTGGACCCTTTATTGACCCGGCCCTCATCTACCCCGGCTACGCCTACCCGGACGGCACCTTCCAGTGCGACGGCGGCTGGACGGCGGCGGACGGCGTGGAGCGGGGCTTCCAGTTCCGCCGCACCGCCAAGGGCGTCTTTGACGAGGTCTACCTCAACATCGGGGACGCCAACGCCTACCGCCAGTGGGTCTATGAGACGGCGGAGGGGGTCTCCCTCCTCCTGGCGGAGCGGGTGGACGGCAGCCACGCCCTGATCCTGGCCGACCGGCCGGAGAGCTTCGTGACCGTGAACATCCTGGGCACGGAGGACCCCCTCTCCCGGGAGGACCTGGAGGCCTTCGCCGAGGGCATTGATTTCTCCGTTCTCTGATCCCCCGCCCCGGGGGCCGCGAAAGCGGTCCCCGGGCTTTCCCCCCAAGCACCCGCCGGACTGCCCCCCTTGACATTTCTCCCGGCAGGCATTACAATGGGTCCTTCTCGATCCCTGCCGGACTGACACCGGCGCTTCCCTCCCGTCCCTGCGGAAAGGGAAGCATCGCCCCCCGAAGGAGGACCCATGAAACTCAAAAAAGTCGAAAAAAATCACATCCTCTGCGCCGTGGTGGAGAGCCGTGAGCCCGTGATCACGGACGCCCGCTCCGCGGTGGAGCTTCTGATGACCGCCCGCTATGAGGCCGGAACGAAGAACCTCGTCCTTGCCAAGGAGCAGGTCGCGGAGCGCTTCTTCACCCTGAGCTCCGGGCTTGCCGGAGAAGTCCTGCAGGCGTTCGTCAACTATGGCGGGCGCGTCGCCATTTACGGGGACTACTCCCACTACACCAGCAAGCCGCTGCATGACTTTCTCTACGAAAGCAATCAGGGCAGAGATGTCTTCTTCCCCGCCACCGAGGCCGAAGCCATCGACCGCCTGACCCGCTGACCCCCCGCCCTCCGGCGGGGGCTTTCCTTTTTCCCGGCTTTGTGGTAAACTGTAGGGTAAATCCCCATCCACCTTCCCGCCCATGAAGGAGGTCCCTATGAAAAAGCTTCTCCCCGCCCTGCTGGCGGCACTGCTGCTCCTGTCCCTCACCGCCTGCGGCGGCGGCCCCGCCCCCGCCGCCTCCTCCGCCCCGGCGGCAAGCTCCGGCGCTGCCTCCTCCGAGGAGCCCGCCCCGCCCCCGGAACCCACGCCGGAGGAGCTGGCCGCCCAGCAAATTGAGGACACCCTCGCCTCCCTGAGCCTGGCCCAGAAGGTGGGGCAGCTCTTCTTCGTCCGCTGCCCGGCAGAGGGCGCGGCGGAGGACGTGACGGAGTACCACCTGGGCGGTTACCTCCTCTTCGGCCGGGACTTTCAGGACGCCCAGGGCGCCTGGCTCACGGCGGATGCGGTCAGCGCCAATATCCAGAGCTACCAAACCGCCGCCGAGAGCGACAGCGGCATCCCCCTTCTCATCGGCGTGGATGAGGAGGGCGGCACCGTGGTCCGGGTCAGCCGGAACCCCCTGCTGCGAGAGCACAAGTTCTCCTCCCCCCAGAAGCTCTGCGCCTCCGGCGGCCTGGACGCCGTCGTCCGGGACACCGCCGAGAAGGACGCCCTGCTCGCCTCTCTCGGCATCAACGTGAACCTGGCCCCGGTCTGCGACGTCTCCACCGACCCGGAGGACTTCATCTATGACCGGGCCTTCGGCCAGGACGCCGCCGCCACCTCCGCCTTCGTCTCCGCCGTGGTCTCCCAGGCCCGGCAGGACGGCATGGGCAGCGTCCTGAAGCACTTCCCCGGCTACGGCAACAACGTGGACACCCACACCGGCATTGCCCGGGACAGCCGGGACCTTGATACCTTCGAGAACTCGGACTTCCTGCCCTTCCACGCGGGCTTCGCCGCGGGCCAGGGCACCGCCGCCGTCCTGGTGAGCCACAACATCGTGGAGTGCATGGACCCGGAGCTCCCGGCCTCCCTCTCCCCCGCCGTCCACCGGACGTTGCGGGACGATCTGGGCTTCGCCGGGGTGGCCATGACGGACGATCTCGCCATGGACGCGGTCCAGGCCTACGCCAGGGACGGCGCCGTGGCCGTCCTGGCCCTCCAGGCCGGGAATGACCTCATCATCACGACGGATTACCAGACCCAGATCCCCGCCGTCCTCTCCGCCATCGCGGAGGGCACCCTCTCCGAGTCCGACATCGACGCCGCCTGCCGCCGCGTCCTCCAGTGGAAGCAGTCCCTAAACCTCCTGGGCTGAGACATCCCCTGGCACCCCGGTCGCCCGTCCCCCGCTCCCGTAGGGCACGACGACTCGGCGTGCCGCCCCTCGTAGGGGCCGATGCCCATGACTGACGCCCCAAATTTCGTTGCGAAATTTGGTTGGCGGAAGCCATGCCCTAGGTACATCGGCCCGTTGCTGCGCACTGCCAGCGTTGCTTCCGTAGGCCGGGGTGACCACACCCTGCCGTCCCAAATTTTGGCACAAAATTTGGCTGGCGGAAGCCACACCCCAGGCGCACCCCGTCGCCAGGCTGCTCAGCCCCCTGTAGGGGGCGGGCTCCGTCCCGCCCCGCTGGAGGAGGTCCCGTCCTGCGCCAATTCCCGTTGGTTCCGGAACACCACCCCATATCGCGTAGGGGCGGACCTATGTGTCCGCCCGGACACGCCTTTTTGCGGGACCTGCTCACGGGCCGACACGCAGGTCGGCCCCTACAGATCCCAATGCAGCATCCATCAACCTATGGAAACCGGGCGGGGACAGAGTCCCGCCCCACAGGGCAAGGCTCCCTTGTGCAAAGGGAGCTGTCGCCCGGAGGGCGACTGAGGGATCGTTTTTCCCCCTCTCCGCCGCCCCCTTCGTCCCCCGTCCCCCCACCCTCACCGAAAGGATGATCCCCCATGCCCACGGAAAAACTCTACTACTCCGACCCCTACCTGAAAACCTTCACCGCCCGGGTCCTCACTTGTGACCCCGGCAAGAATGGCTACCTCGTGACCCTGGACCGCAGCGCCTTCTACCCGGAGGGCGGCGGCCAGCCCTGTGATCTCGGTACCCTGGGCCAGGCGAAGGTCCTGGACGTCCAGGAAAAGGACGGCACGGTTTTCCACACCGTGGATACCCCGGTGGAGATCGGTTCCTCCCTCCCCGGCGTCATCGACTGGGACCGCCGCTTTGACCACATGCAGCAGCACAGCGGCGAGCACATCGTCTCCGGGATGCTCTGCGCCCGCTTCACCTGCGACAATGTGGGTTTCCACATGGGGGAGGACCTCGTCACCATCGACTACAACGCCGACATCCCCTGGGACGCCCTCCAAGAAGTGGAGGCCGCCGCCAACCGCTACCTCTGGGAAAACCATCCCATCGACATCCAGCTCCACCGGGGCGAAGAGCTCTCCGCCATCGACTACCGCAGCAAGAAGGCCATCCCCGGCGACGTCCGGATCGTCGCCTTCCCCGGGGCGGACTGCTGCGCCTGCTGCGGCACCCACGTGAAATCCTCCGCCGAAGTGGGCCTTGTGAAGTTCCTCTCCGTCCAGAAGTTCCGCCAGGGCGTCCGCATCGAGCTCCTCTGCGGCGGACGGGCCCAGCGTTACCTCTCCCGCTGCTGGGAGCAGGCCCGCGCCACCGGCCAGGCCCTCAGCGTCAGGCCGGAGGCCAGCTACCCCGCCGTGGAAAAGCTCCTGACGGAGCTGACCGCCCGGAAAGCCGACGCCGCCCAGTGGCAGGCCCTGGCCTTCCAGGGCATCGCCCGGTCCGTGGCCGGGAAGGGCGACGTGCTTCTCCTCCAGCCCCCCATGGAGGGCACCGCCCTCCGGCGCCTGGCCGACGCCGCGGCGGAACAGTGCGGCGGCCTCGCCGCCGTCTTCGCCGGGGAGGATGGCCGCTGGAGCTACGCCCTCTGCCGCCATGGCGGTGATGTCTCCGCCGAGACGAAGGCCATGAACGCCGCCCTCTCCGGCCGGGGCGGAGGCCGGGGACCCCTGTCCCAAGGCAGCGTCCAGGCAGCAAAGGCCCAGATCGAGACCTATTTTTCCACCTTCACGAAAGGATGAACGCTATGGAATACCTTCTCATGGAAAACCCCCAGGCGGAGGTGGACGAGCCCGTCCAGGTCTTCGCCGAGATCGGCGACGACCGCCGGGAGCGCAAGCGGGTGGAGTTCTACGCCGGCGGCGTCTGCTTCTCCTATGGGGAGGAGCGGGGCCGGGAGCAGCTCCTCCGCCAGGAGCCCTACCCCCAGGACCTGAGCCTCCTCTCGGAGAACGGTGCGGTCTGGCACTCCATCCCCTCGGCCACCTTCTACCACGCCTGGAGCCAGAGCGGCGAACTGCCGGACGGCTTCCAGGCCATGTTCGGGGCCTTCTTCTAAAGCCCCGCCGCGCGAGACGCGAATCACCCGCAAAGGAGACCTTCCCTTGGATCAAGTTCTGTCGAAAGATACCCTCCCCGCCCTCCGGGACCGGCTCTGGTGGAGCCTTCTCTGGCTCCTCCTGGGGAGCTGCGCCCTGGGCCTTTTGAGCCTTCTCTACGCCGTGGGGCCCTATGGCCTGCCGGTCTTCCTCAGCTACCTCCGCCACCCCTGGATCGTTTTTCTGAATCTTGCCCCGGTGGTGGTCCTGACCCTTTTCCTCTTCTGCCTCTATGGCCGCCCCTGGCCCGCCTTCCTGACGGCCTCCGTCATCGTGCTGGGCTTCAGCTTCGGGGATTACTACATGCTGAAGCTCCGGGACGACCCCCTGATGTTCCAGGACCTCGGGAGCCTGAAGGAGGGTCTCGCCGTCTCCGCCCGGGAGCACTATGACCTCTGGCCGGACCGGCGGCAGATCGTGGGCGTCCTCTGCGTTCTCGCCGGGGTCCTCTTCCTGAGGTTCCTGGCCCGGGGCCGCCTCCGCTGGCGCTTCCGGCGGCGGCTGGCCCTGGCCCTGGTGCCGATGGCCCTTTTGGTCGGTCTCTTCCAGCTCTGCCAGAACGAGACCCTCTACTCCGTCAAAACCGTCAACAACGACGCCGTGAACCAGTGGGGCGCCACCCAGGTCTACCTCTCCCGGGGCTTCGTCTACCCCTTCCTCCACAGTGTCACCGCCAACCGGATGGAAAAGCCCTCCGGCTACCGGGACGCCGACGCCCTGGCCGCCCTCCGGGAGTACGAGGACGCCGACATCCCGGCGGACCGGAAGGTCAGCGTCGTCACCCTCCAATTAGAGGCCTTCTCCGACCTCTCCCGCTACGGCGTGGAGGGCGTGGACTGGGACGCCGCCTACGGCACCTACCATGAGATCCTGGCGGAGAGTTACCACGGCCAGCTCCTGGACAACGTCTTCGCCGGCGGCACCATCAACACGGAGCGCGCCTTCCTCACGGGCTTCGCCCAGCTGAAGAACTTCCGCTCCGCCACGAACTCCTACGCCCGCTACTTCGCGGGCCAGGGCTACACCGTCTACGGCAGCCACCCCTCCTACCAGTGGTTCTATAACCGCAAGAACATCAACGCCTTCCTGGGCCTCCCCACCTACTACTTCTACGACAACCGCTACGGCGACCTGGCCGGCACCGCCACCGCCCCGGACGAGATCCTCTTCCCGGACATCTTCGCCCTCTACCAGGATGCCGCGGCGGACGGCAGCCCCGTCTTCTCCTTCAACGTCAGCTACCAGGGCCACGGCCCCTACAGCGACCAGGAGGTCTACCGGGGCCTCCGCTTCACGGACGGCCGATACAGCCAAGAGAGCGCCAACATTCTCGATAACTACTTAGGCTCCGTCCGGGATACCGCCGAAAACCTCCGCGCCCTGCTGGACTCCTTTGATACCCGCCCGGAGCCGGTGGTGGTCGTGGTCTACGGCGACCATAAGCCGTGGCTGGGCAACAACGGCTCCGTCTACGCGGAGCTTGGCATCCCCCTGGACACCAGCGACGCTTCCGGCCTTTTCGGCAAGTACAGCACGGACTACCTCCTCTGGGGCAACGCCGCCCTGGCCCTCCTGGGCGAGGACGCCTTCTCCGGCGAGGGCGAGACCATCTCCCCCAACTTCCTCATGAACCTGGTCTTCGACCGTCTCGGCTGGCAGGGCAATGCCTGGGCCCAGTTCACAGACTCCGTCCGGCAGCAGATGCCCGTCCTCACCACCATCGGCCGCTTCGCCTGGCAGGGCCAGTACCTTCCGGAGTCCGACCTCCCCCAGGAGGCCAAAGACCTCCTGAACCGCTACCGCCAGGTCCAGTACTACTACGAAAACCGCGCCAAACCCGATTGACGCCGCGCCAAAGGCTCCCTTGCCCCAAGGGAGCCTTTTCCCTACCCGAAACGGCAAAAAGGGTCTGAAAATTTCCTCGGAAAATGGCGAATTGCGTCTTGCTTTTTGCGTTAAGATTTTATATAGTATATGGGTCTTTGAAAAGCCGCCCTTATGGTATGGGGGCGCGCGAAAATGAAAGAGGGAGAAAACCATGGAAAAATTCTTCAAGCTGAAGGAAAACGGCACGACCGTCCGGACGGAGATCGTGGCCGGCCTCACCACCTTCATGACGATGGCTTACATCATCGCCCTGAACCCCAACCTGCTGACGGGCTTCGGCGCCAACGGCCAGGATCTCTGGAACGCCGTCTTTATGGCCACCTGCCTTGCCTCCGCCGTCGGCATCTTCTGCATGGCCTTCCTGGCCAACAAGCCCTTCGCCATGGCCCCGGGCATGGGCCTCAACAGCTTCTTTGCCGTGGTCGTCGGCAACATCGTGGGCATCACCGGCATGAGCTACACCCAGTCCTTCCAGGCGGCCCTCTGCATCATCCTCATTGAGGGCATCGTCTTCTTCATCCTCTCCGTTCTCAACATCCGGGAGAAGATCGTGGAGGCCATTCCTCTCGGCGTGCGCTACGGCATCTCCCCCGCCATCGGCCTGATGCTGATGAACATCGGCCTCGGCTCCAACGTGGGCATCTACGCCGCCGGCAACGAGTTCGCCAGCCCCTTCTACATCATGCGGGACTTCTTCGGCGCCCTGACCCCCTCCGTCATCCGGGACTCCATGGGCACCGAGGGCTACACCCAGATGGTGCTCACCGTGGTCACTGCCTTCATCGGCCTCTTCGTCATCATCCTTCTCGGCAAGAAGGGCGTCAAGGCCTGCGTGCTGCTGGGCATGCTGGTGGCCTCCGTCATCTACTGGGCGGGCGAGGCCGTCTTCCTGGGGATCGACCCCTTCGCCGGGCTCAAGACCGCCAGCTGGGCGCCTCCCTTCGCTGACATGATGGACCTGACCTTCTTTAAGTTCGACTTCGCCGGCTTCTTCCAGATCGGCTGGTTCACCGCCATCACCCTGATCCTGACCTTCTGCATGATCGACATGTTCGACACCATCGGCACCCTGGTGGGCACCGCCTCCCGGGCCGGCATGGTCAACGAGAAGGGCGAGATGCCCAACATGAAGGAGGCCCTGGTGTCCGACGCCATCGGCACCGTGGTGGGCGCCTGCACCGGCACCTCCACCGTCACCACCTTCATCGAGTCCGCGGCCGGCGTGGAAGCCGGCGGCCGCACCGGCCTCGCCGCCCTGACCACCGGCATCCTGTTCCTGGCCTGCATCTTCATCGCCCCTGTGGCCGCCGTGATCCCCGCCGCCGCCACCTCCGCCGCCCTCATCTACGTGGGCGTCCTGATGCTCCAGGGCCTCAGGAACGTGGACTTCAACGACATGGACCAGATGGTCCCCGTCTCCCTGATGCTCATCGGCATGCCGGTCTCCGGCTCCATCGGCCACGCCATCGGCCTCGGCATGATCTCCTACACCGTCATCAAGCTCTTCTCCGGCAAGGGCAAGGAGGTCAGCGTCCTGGCTCGGGAATGATCCCCGGGCCGGGGGCGTTTTCCTTCCTCCCGGGGCATCGCGGACAAAAAGCCACCCCCCGGGGCGGATGGGAGTCCGCCCCGGGGGGTGCAAACATTTCTTCTCAGTATGCCAGCTTCTCCGCGAGATACGCCTTCAGCCCGCCGATGGGCACGCGGACCTGCTCCATGGTGTCCCGGTCCCGGACGGTGACGCAGTTGTCGCCTTCCTTCTCGGCGTCGCCCACGGTGTCGAAGTCCACGGTGACGCAGTAGGGAGTGCCGATCTCGTCCTCCCGGCGGTAGCGCTTGCCGATGGACCCGGTCTCGTCGTAGTCCACCATCCAGTCCTTCGCCAGCTCTGCCTGGACCTCCCGGGCCTTCTCGCCCAGCTTCTTGGAAAGGGGCAGCACCGCGCACTTGAAGGGCGCGATGGCGGGATGGAAGTGCATCACGACCCGCACGTCGTTCTTGGCCTCGTCCACGACCTCCTCGTCATAGGCGTCGCAGAGGACGGCCAGCACGCTCCGCTCCACGCCGAGAGACGGCTCGATGACGTAGGGGATGTAGCGCTGATTCTTCTCCTGGTCGAAGTAGGTGAGGTCCTTGCCGGAGGTATTCTGGTGCTGGGTCAGGTCATAGTCCGTCCGGTCCGCCACGCCCCAGAGCTCGCCCCAGCCGAAGGGGAAGAGGTACTCAAAGTCCGTGGTGGCCTTGGAGTAGAAGCAGAGCTCCTCGGGATCGTGGTCCCGCAGACGGATGTTCTCATCCTGCAGACCGATGCCCAGCAGCCAGTTGTGGCAGAAGTTCCGCCAGTACTGGAACCACTGCAGGTCGCTGCCCGGCTCGCAGAAGAACTCCAGCTCCATCTGCTCGAACTCCCGGACCCGGAAGATGAAGTTGCCCGGGGTGATCTCGTTGCGGAAGGACTTGCCGATCTGGCCGATGCCGAAGGGTAGCTTCCGGCGGGTGGTGCGCTGGACGTTCGCGAAGTTCACGAAGATGCCCTGGGCGGTCTCAGGCCGCAGATAAACCGTGTTCTTCGCGTCCTCGGTGACGCCCTGGAAGGTCTTGAACATCAGGTTGAACTGCCGGATGTCGGTGAAGTTGTGCTTGCCGCAGGTGGGGCAGGGGATGGCGTGCTCCTCCACGAAGTCCTTCATCTCCGCCTGGGTGAAGGCGTCGATGGGCTTTTCCAGGGTAAAGCTGTTGGCCTCGCACCAGTCCTCGATGAGCTTGTCCGCCCGGAAGCGCTCGTGGCACTCCCGGCAGTCCATCAGGGGATCGGAGAAGCCCGCGAGATGCCCGCTCGCGACCCAGGTCTGGGGGTTCATCAGGATGGCGGCGTCCAGCCCCACGTTATAGGGGTTCTCCTGCACGAACTTCTTCCACCAGGCGTTCTTGATGTTCTTCTTCAGCTCCGCGCCCAGGGGGCCGTAGTCCCAGGTGTTGGCCAGGCCGCCGTAGATCTCGCTGCCAGGAAAGACGAAGCCCCGGTTCTTGCACAGGGCCACGATCTTGTCCATGGTCTTCTCGGTGTTCTTCATGTTGCTTTTCTCCTTTTCACTGAAAATTTTCAGGTCTTCGTATTTTCATGGGGTCTCCTCCGGCGGGATGACCTCCGCCGTGGTCAGGGGACCGTCGTCCTCCCGCGCCCCGTCGCAGACGCCGTACCACCAGTAGTCGGTGTTGTTCCAGCAGGTATAGTGGATGGCGTAGGCCTCCCCGGGGCGGACGGACATGGGGTACTCGTTGCCGGGCAGGGCGTCCCCGCTCCGCTCCCACTGGGAGAGGGCGTCGTAAGCGTCCGCCAGCCGCCAGTATTCCCCGCTCCGCAGGATGTCCCGCCGGGCGATGGGATACTCCCCATAGTAGATGGCCTCGTACTCCGTCCCGGCGACGGTCAACGTGGTCTCCTCCGGCAGATCCTCCCCCCGCAGGTCCCGGCAGAGGATGCCCCCGCCGTAGCGCTCCCGCAATTGCGCCCCCATGCTGGGGACGGACGCGGTGTAGTAGTCCGGGCCGTAGGGGTCCGTGTGGGCCGCGCCGAAGATGCCCATGACCCGCCTCCGCCCGATGCTCTCATACTCGTCGCGGAAGTTCTCCGCCAACGTCTCCTCCCGGTAGGCGTTGTCCCGGGAAAAGAGGTCGCCGTCCCAGCCCTCATAAAACCGCTCCCCCTGCTCCACGGAGCGGAGGACCTTCCGGTAGACCTTGCTCCCCTGCCGCCCCTCCTTCTCAAGAAGCGCCAGGCAGAAGCGGCCGGTGGTCCGGTACTGGTGCTCCATGTCGATGCCGTGGAACACCGTCTCCGGGCAGTCCGCCCGGAGCTGGCGGTAGAAGTCCTCCGTCAGCTCCGTCTGGGAGAGGGTCCCCTCCCAGTTCCGGTACACCAGGTCCCAGAAGCTCTCGTCCCCGGTGGTCATCCAGCGGTTTAAGAGCTCCGCCGTGGCGGCCCCCATCTCCAGAAAGAGGTCCCGGTCCCCGGCGGCGTAGCGCTCCCGCCAGAGGGCAAGCTCCTGTTCCTTGCACCCGGCGTCCGTGTGGTCCTCCCCGCAGAGAAGGATCTGGCTCTCCGCCCGGGTGGGCACGGAGAGCGCCAGCAGGATGAGGCAGAGGCTCAGGGCCAGGAAGCCCGCCCGCCGCCAAAAAAGTCTCCGCATTTTCCCCTCCCTCCCCGCCGGGGCATAGAAAAACGCCCCGAGCCGAATAGCTCAGGGCGAATCGAAACGATCCGTGGTTCCACCTGAATTTGGACGCATCCACACTCTTTTGCCGCTAACGGGGCATACCGGCGGGCATTTCCTCCCGCGGCTCCGGGAGAGGCGATCCGCCCCTTTCTCGGAAGAAGTTTTCCACAAAGTGCAAACCCCAGGGGAAAACTCCTCCGTAGGGCACGACGACCTGACCGACGCCCCAAATTTCGACACGAAATTTGGTCGGCGGAAGCCATGCCTTAGGTACATCGGCCCGCTCGCTGCGCACCACCTGTGATGCACCCGTAGGGCGGGGTGACCACACCCCGCCGCAACCCTCGTCTCTCGTAGGGGCCGATGCCCACATCGGCCCGCCGCTGTGCACTCTCTGTAACGCACCTCGCCGCCATCAGCCCGCTCCCCCCTTCTGTAGGGGCGGGCTCCGTCCCGCCCCGCCCGTCGCTGCCGCACACTTCGACCACCGGGACCTATGTGTCCGCCCGCGAACGGCTCCCACTGCAGCATCCATCGCCCCCAGAAAAACGGGCAGACCCCCTATTCTCAATTCTCAATTGTAAATCATCCATTCTCCCCGTTCCCCACGACCGCGTTCTCCTCTACGTCCACCGTCACGGCGGCATCCTGGTCCCCGGTGATAAACCACACACTCCAGACCCCGGTCCGCAGATCGTAGCTCCCATACGCCGCGTCATAGTCCCCCGAAAAGACCTCCGCCGCCTTCGCGATGGCCTCATCCTCCGTCAGGGCATCGCCGCCCAGCTCCGCGGTATCCAGAATGGTCAAAATCTGCTCCCGCCACTTGGCGTCCCAGACGGTGCTGTTCAGGGTCCCGCCCTGGGGCCGGACGGTGTAGCTCCCCGGCACGCCGTCAAAGATCAGGACGATCCACCGGTCCCCCTCCCGGGCCTCGGTGAGCTGGGCCCCGGAGGCCAGCGTGACGTCCGAGAAGTCCACCCCGGTGCCGCACATGGCAAAGACGTTTGGCCAGGCCGAGAGCCGGAACCGCTGGTCCGGCTTCTCCCCGTCCCAGAAGAGGATGCCCTCGGTGCCGCCCTCCGCAGGGTCTTCCTGCCAGTCCCAGCCCTCCGGCAGGGTCAGCTTCATGGAGATGTACCCGTTCTCATACTCCGCCAGGGTCCCCTTTGCCTGCCAGCCGTCCCCAAAGGGCGACGCAGCCTCCAGCGCCGCGGCGTTCCGGATGTCTTCCGAGGTCCCGCAGGGATCCGGCCCATCCGCGCCGGGGCTGCTCTCCCCGCAGCCCGCCAGCAGAGCCAAACTCAAAAAAATGCCAAGATCGCGATTTTTCTCATAGGAATACCCTCCCATTCCATTTCTATCCCGTTAGACGGAGGGAAAGCGCCATTTGTTCCCCAAAAAAGGAGAAATCTTCCCGCCGTCCCTCCGCTGGCTACTCCTTTGGGTTCTCCCGTATGGCACGACGACCCGGCGTGCCGCCCCCCGTCCCCCGCAGGGCAGGGAACGGATTCCCACGTCGGCCCTCCGGGCCTCCTCGGAATGACAAAGGTTACGAAACTGTCATTGCGAGGGGACGTTTGCGAGCGCCGCCAGCGGTGGAAGAAGCAAGCAAAAAGGAGTGGCAGTGGTCAAAATTCTGTGAGCGTTCAGCGAACAAAAAATTTTGGGTACCATGACCGCCGACCAAACGTCAGCGGCGTTTGGTCGGCGGAGGCCATGCCTCAGGTACATCGGCCCGTTGCTACGCACCACCTGCGTTGCACCCGTAGGGTGGGGTGACCTCACCCCGCCGAACCCGTCCTACTCCACCCCCCTGTAGGGCGCGGGCTCCGTCCCACCCCGCAGGGCGCGGCTCACCAGGCTCTGTGAGAGCGCAAAAAAAGAGAGCCGCCATAGGCGGCTCTCTCTTCCCTCAGACCTTATTCCGGTCGTAGGAAATAATGACTCTCCGGTTGGGATCCACACCCGTGGAATAGGTGGTCACGTGGGGGGTATCCTGCAGCGCCGTGTGGATCACATGCCGCTCATAGGCGTTCATGGGCTCCATGGTGACGTTCCGGCGATAGCGGACGGCCTTCTCGGCCATCTTCTCGGCCAGACGGCAGAGGCTCTGCTCCCGACGCTCCCGGTAGTTCTCGGCGTCCAGCTGGATGCGGCAGCGGCGGTCGCCGCCCCGGTTCACGGCGTAGCTCGTGAGTTGCTGGATGGCGTCCAGGGTCTCGCCCCGGCGGCCGATGAGGGCGCCCAGGTTCTTCCCCTCCAGGATGACCTTGTAGCGGCCCTTCTCCGGCTGGTAAACACGGACCTCGGCCTCCACCTCCATCTGCTGAAGGAGGCCAACCAGGAATTTCTTGATGGCCTGGGCCTTGGCGTCGTCCACCTCCTCGCCCAGGGGGGCGGGGGTCAGGGACGCGGGGACCTCCGCGGGCTTGTCCTCGGTCTCGGGCTTCGGCTCGGCCTTCTCCGGCTTGGGGGCGCGGGGCTTCTCCTGCTTTACGGGACGCTCGCTTCTCTGGGGCCGCTCCGCCTTGGGGGCGGCGGGCTTGGGCTCCACGATGGGCTCGGGACGGACCGGCTCCGTGGGGGCCTCTTCCATCTCCTCGCCGTAGGTAACGCGGATGACGGCCGGGGACGCACCCAGGCCCAGGAAGCCGCTCTTGGCCCGCTCCAGCACCCGGACGGAGACATCGTCCCGGTCCATCTGGAGCTGGGCCAGGGCCTTGGCCAGGGCCTCCTCCACGGTCTTTCCGCTGACATCAATATAACTCATGGCTCCATCGCTCCTTACTCGTCGTCATGTTCCCGGTAAGCGCGGCCACGGGCGTAGGGACGGTCGCCCACGCGGCCGGCCTCGGTGGTGCTGGCCTTCTTCTGGCCGCCCTTCTTCTTGGCCTCCTGGATCTGGCGGCTGCGTTCCCGCTGCCGGGCCTTGGCTTCCTGCTGCTGCTGGATCTGGCGCTGACGGGCCTCCTCCTGCCGGGCCTTGCGGTCCTCGGTGATGGCCCGGGCGCGCTCCTCCTCGGCCTCCCGGATCTTCTTGAGGTAAGCTTTGTTCAGGATCAGGTCCTGGATGGCGGAGAAGACGCTCTGGGCCAGCCAGTAGAGAGACAGAGCGGCGGGCAGGGTGTAGCCGATCCACAGGGTCATGAGGGGCATGATGAGCATCATGGTCTTGTTGGTGGCAGCCGCGGCGGCCTCCTTGGACTGGCCCATCATGCCGATCTTCATGGTGACCACCTGGGAAGCGGCGGCCAGCAGCACCATGAGGATGATGCCCACGGCGGCCCAGGTGAGGCCGCCGGCCTTGATCATGCCCAGGGCGTCAGAGGCGGAGGCGCCCAGGTCGATGCCCAGGAAGTGGTAATCCACGTTCATCCACCCGCTGATGCCGTCGGCAAGCTCGGGGTGCTGGGTGTTGATGGCGTTGACCAGGTTGATCTGGCCGTAGGGGGTGAACTGGTTGAGCCCGTCCTTCAGGACGGCGGCGCCCTCCTTGTCATAGGTGAGGATGGTACTCATGTCGATGCCGGCGGCGATGGCCTTCTCCACCAGGGACTGGCAGACCTCCTTGCTCAGCATCATGAAGTGGGTGATGGGCTGGCGGATGATGTAGTAGAGGGCGATGAGGATGGGCATGGGGATGAAGCTCCACAGGCAGCCGCTCATGGGGTTGATGCCGTTCTCCTGATAGAGCCGCTGCTGCTCCTCCGCCATCTTCTCGCGGTTGTTGGCATAGCGCTTCTGGATCTCCTGCAGCTGGCCGGAGACCATGTTCATGCGGATCATGCTGCGCTTGCTCTTCATCATGAAGGGCAGCAGCACCAGCTTCACCACCAGGGTGAAGAGGATGAGAGCCACGCCGTAGGAACCGGTGAGCTCATAGAACTGTCGGGTCAGCCAGGCGAAGGGCCAGCAGATCCAGTAACCAAGGGTCGCAAACATAGACTTTCCTCCGAATCAAAGTGCGGCGGCCGCGCGCGAAACGGCCGCTCCTCCGTCCCTCCCGGACGGCAGGGGAAAGGCCGGGACCTCCCGGCAGGGAAAGAAAGGGCCCACCCCGGCATCCGCCGGAAAGCGCCCCGCTGGGATATTCTGAGAACCAAAGATCAAATCCGGCCCGCTGATCGGCATTTCGCATCCCCCGTCCCCGTAGGGGCACGCCCTAGGTACGGCGTGCCGCGTCTGGGCACTTCCATTGCCGCGAAAGACCCCGCGATGAGGATTTCTTCGTCAGAGCGAGGCGTTTTCCCGCGGGAATCCTTTCTGGATTTCAAGGGAAAACAACGAAGCTATGGCGGAGAAAGACCATCGCGGCCTCACGGCACCGGGTCATACCCTCCCTTGTGGAAGGGATGGCAGCGGAGAAACCGCCGCAGGGCCAGCCAGCTCCCCTTCAGGGCCCCGTACTTCTCCAGGGCCTCCAGGGCGTACTGGGAGCAGGTGGGGATGTAGCGGCAGCAGGGCGGCCGCAGGGGGGAGATGTTCCTCCGGTAGAATTTCACGAGGGCGATGAGCACGCGCTTCACGGCCTGTCCTCCCGGAGCATGTGGAGCTCCCCGCAGAGCCTCCGGTAGCTCTGCCGCAGCTGCGGGAAGGGCATGGAGAGGCACCGCCCTCTCGCCACCACCACGATGTCCCAGCCGGGGGTGAGGTTCCCTTCCTCCAGCCGGACGGTCTCCCGCAGGCGCCGCCGGGCCCGGTTGCGGACCACGGCCTTGCCCAGCTTCGTGGAGACGGTGAAGCCGTAGCGGTTGCGGCCCAGATGATTGCGGCGGCAGTAGAGCACCATGCAGCGGTCCACCGCCGTGGCCCCCTTGCGGTAGAGGCGGCGGAAGTCCCGGTTTTCCTTTAACGTCACAGCGGCCTTCACGCCCTCGCCTCCCCTGCGGAAAAACTTACCCCCGGATACTCCAATAGGGACGGAGGAATGGAAGCTCCCACCGTCCCTGAAGGGTGTATGATCTCTGTTCCCGTGCGGCCGTGATCAGTAGCTCAGACGGGCGCGGCCCTTGGCACGACGGCGGGCAAGGACCTTGCGGCCATCGGCGGTAGCCATGCGCTTGCGGAAGCCGTGGACCTTGGAGCGGTGCAGCTTCTTGGGCTGATAGGTACGTTTGGTTGCCATGCGGAAACACCTCCCTGATTGATTCAAAGACCGCCGGCTCTCGCGCAGATCTCCGGCGGCACTGCCCGACGGGAAGAGTCCCCCCTCCCCGCGGCACACTGATCCAGGCGTCCTATGAGGACGCATCGTCTAGTATACCGTCTTTTTTCCGGGGTGTCAACCATAATTTCACCCCAAGACCCCCGTTTTCTCTCAAAATTATCAATTCTCAATTCTCAATTCTCCATTTGGATCCAATTCAGATCCCCCAAAAACTTCTCCCTTTATATTTAGAATAAGTATTGTCTTCCCTGCCCTTTTGTGATATATTTATTATTGGATAAAAACTGCCCGGGGGAAGGTCCCCTCCCCCCGGGCGAAGCTTCCGACACTCGATAAAAAGAGAGGTGTTTCCACTTTGAATTCCATCGCAGACGTGTGGAAGAGCGTCCTCCAGCAGCTCCGTTCGGAGCTCTCGGAGACCACCATCCGCACCTGGTTTGACGAGATCACGCCCCTGGACCTCCGGGACGCCACCCTCTACCTCTACTGCCCCAACGACTTCAAGCGGGGCTACATCCAGTCCCTCTTCGTGAAGAACATCCAGGCCTCCCTGAAGGACATCTTCTCCGCAGACATCGCCGTGGCCATCCTGGACGAGGACAGCTACCGGGCCTTCCTGGGCGGCGAGCCCTCCCGGAACAAGTGCTTCGACCCCAACGACGAGTTCACCTTCGATACCTTCGTGGTGGGTCCCAGCAACAAGCTGGCCTACGCCGCCGCCCAGGCGGTGGCCCAGAACCCGGCCCAGAACTATAACCCCCTCTTCATCTACGGGGACTCAGGGTTAGGCAAGACCCACCTCATCTACGCCATCGCCCACGTGATCCGGAGCCGGAACCGCAACGCCCGCATCGCCTACGTCAAGGGCGACGACCTCACCAATGAATTGGTGGCCGCCATCCAGGCAGGCCCCGCCAAGAGCGCCGAGATGCGGGAGAAGTACCGCCAGGCGGACCTCCTCCTCGTGGACGACGTGCAGTTCATCGCCGGGCGCAAGCAGACCCAGGAGGAGTTCTTCCATACCTTCAACACCCTCTACGAGTCCGGCAAGCAGATCGTCCTGACCTCCGACCGTCCCCCCCATGAGATGACCCAGCTGGAGGACCGGCTCATGACCCGCTTCGAGTGGGGCCTTCTCGTGGATGTCTCGCCTCCGGACTTTGAGACGCGCATGGCCATCGTCAAGAACAAGGCCGCCATGATGGGCCTGGACCTGCCGGACAAGATCGCCTCCTACATCGCGGAGAATGTCACCGCCAACGTCCGCCAGCTGGAGGGCACGGTGAACAAGATCAAGGCCTACAAGGACCTCCTGGGCTCCACCGCCGACGAGGAGACGGTGAACCGGGCCATTCAGGATATGCTCAAGCGCTCCAACGAGTATATCCCCTCCCCCTCCGCCATCATCGACTACATCTGCAAGTACTATAACCTGGAGGAGGCCGTCCTCCGGGGCCAGCAGCGCAACCGGGACGCCGTCCTGGCCCGGCAGATCGCCATGTACCTGATCCGCTCCATGACCAACCTCTCTCTCGACGACATCGGCCGGGAGTTCGGCAACCGGGACCACTCCACCGTCATCCATTCCCTGGACAAAGTGGAGGAGCAGATGAAGAAGAGCCCCACCTTTGCCGAGACGGTGAAGGAGATCAAGACCAACATCAACTCCCGCCGGTAAAAGCCTCCCCTCCGTTGCACTCTTTTCCCACGTTTCCCGTGGATTTCTACTACGACTACTGTTGATAACTCTCTCCTCGTTTTTCTTCGTGGAAAAGACGTGCAAATCTTCCACAGGGAAAACGAGGGGCTTGTGGACGCTCTATCCCACGTACTTTCGCCCTTTTTCCACGTTTTCCACAAAGTTTTCCCCCTACTACGTCTATTGCTAACAACTCTTTTCCTTTTTCTTCTCTGAAAAAGGCATCCTTCCATGAAAGGACGACTGCTCCTATGATGAAATTTACCTGTGAAAAGGCCCTGCTGCAGAGCGCCGCGGCCGTGGCCAGCCGCGCCGTGGCCGCCAAGAGCTCCATCCCCGCCCTGGAGGGCCTGCTGCTGGAGACCGGCAATGGCCTCACCGTCTCCGGCTACAACATGACCACCGGCATCCGCGCCCAGCTGGACGCGGAGGTGGGCGGCGAAGCCCAGCTGGTTCTCAACGCCCGCCTCTTCGGGGACATCATCCGCAAAATGCCGGATGACGTCATCTCCTTCGTCTCGGACGGCAAGAGCACGGTCCACCTCAGCTGCGGCGACGCCAGCTTCGATATCCCCTACCTCTCCGCCGAGGACTACCCCGACCTCCCGGAGGTGGAGGACGAGCAGTTCGTGGTCCTGCAGCAGCGGACCCTCCGGGAGATGATCGAGCAGTGCGCCTTTGCCGTCTCCACCAACGAGGCCCGCCCGGTCCACACCGGCGCCCTCTTCGAGATCGGCGGCGGCCGCCTCACCATGGTGGCGGTGGACGGCTTCCGTCTCGCCGTCCGCCGGGAACCCCTGGAGAAGGCCAGCGGCGAATTCTCCTTCGTGGCCCCCGGCAGCGCCCTGAACGAGATGAAGAGCATCTGCGGCGACACCGAGGACCCCGTCACCGTCATGCTGGGCCGGCGCCACATCCTCTTTGAAGTGGGCGGCACCCAGCTCATCTGCCGGCGCCTGGAGGGCGAGTTCCTGGACTACCGCAACGCCATCCCCCGGAAGAACCCCATCGTGGTCACCGCCGAGACGAAAGCCCTCATCAACTCCATCGACCGGGTCAGCGTGGTGATCTCCGACAAGCTGAAAAGCCCCGTCCGCTGCCGCTTTGAGGCGGACCGGGTCCTGCTCTCCGCCCGCACCGGCAACGGCGAGGCCAAGGACGTCTGCCCCCTCGCCGGCGACGGTCAGGAGCTGGAGATCGGCTTCAATAACCGCTACCTGATGGACGCTTTGAAGTACGCCCCGGCGGACACCGTCTCCATCGAGCTCAATACCGGCGTCTCCCCCGCCGTCATCGTCCCCACCGACGGCAGCGACAAGTTCCTCTACATGGTCCTCCCCGTGCGGCTCAAGTCCGCCGAGTGATGGAGAAGACCCCCTTCCGCCTGCTGGCGAAGGTCTTCCTGACCACCGGCGGCCTCCTGGCGGTCTTTTCCCTGCTCTACGCCCAGACCACCATCGATCCGCCGGAGCCCTGGAACTTCCGGGAGATCGCTCTCTTCCCCATGACCCTGCTCCTCCGCGCGCTGACCCTGGCGGAGCCGGGACCCATCGGCCTGGCCCTATTCCTGACCGCCCTGACCCTCCTGCTCCTGGGCCTGCTGTTCTACCACCTCAGCAAGAAAAGCTCCTGACCCCAACGCTCCCTGTCCATCGTAAAAAGGACGGATTCCCATAACCAACGCCCCAAACGCCGGTGGCGTTTGGTTGGCGGTGGCTACGCCCCAGGCGCGTCGGCCCGTTGGGCCTCCTCGGAATGACAAAGGATCAGGACTGTCATTGCGAGGAGCGAAGCGACGCGGCAATCCGCATCCCCCGTCCCCAAAGGCTCCCTTGTGCAAAGGGAGCTGTCACGGCTTCGCCGTGACTGAGGGATTGCCCGGCGTTGCTGGGTACTTTGGGGATGATCTCTGCTCCGATTCCTACCCGTTCCTCGCCCCCACTGGCGCAAGCGCTCCGCTATGCGACGACTGCCCAGGGTGGTTGATGAACCCCCCGTAGGGCACGACGACCCCGGCGTGCCGTCCCTCGTCCCCCCGCAGGGCGTAGGGGCCGATGTCCATGACTGACGCCCCAAATTCCGGCACGAAATTTGATCGGCGGAAGCCATGCCTTAGGTACATCGTCCCGTTGCTAGGCACCACCTGTGGCGCTTCCGTAGGGCGGGGTGACTACACCCCGCCGTCCTGCTCCGCTCCCCCTGTAGGGGGCGGGCTCCGTCCCGCCCCGTTGGCAAGGTCCGTCTTCCTACCAATTTCCGTTGGTTCGGAATACCTCCCCATATCGTGTAGGGGCGGACCTATGTGTCCGCCCGGACACGCCTTTTTACGGGACCCGTACCCGGGCCGACACACAGGTCGGCCCCTACAGATTCTATTGCAGCCTTCATCAACCCCTGGAAACCGGGCGGGGACAGAGCCCCGCCCCTACAGTCGACGAATGTCCAATGCCGGTTCGAGATCTACCAGGCCATTCCCACCCTCGTCTCCCGCAAACCAAAACACCCGGAATGACCGCAAGCACCAAAGCCTCCCTCTCCCGTCCCCCGTCCTAACGTCCCCCGTAAGCGCGAAGCGCCCGCGCCCGTCCTTTTGAGCTCCCCCGTACCCTTCGGGATAGTTTCCAAAGGAAGGGCCGCAGCCCTTCCTTTGGTCGTTTCAAGGAGGGTCTGGGAGGGAAATTCGAAATCCCTCCCAGAATCTTTCTTGGGAAGCGCGAGGGGATATTCTTTTGATTCGAAAAGAATATCCTCTCGCAAGCCGCCGACCTTCGTCGGCGGCTCTCCGTCCACACAGGGCGTGGCCCTGCCACGGCACGCCGGGTCGTCGTGCCCTACGGGATGCTCCTGTCAGGGAACACCCTCCGCGTCCTGAATGGGACGCGGCCCATCAGGCCCCTGATAAAAGGATCAACCCCCCGGATGCTATCCGTCAAAAAGGTCTATTTAATAGGAAGAAAACCGAAAAACGAGCCGTGAGACCGCCGTCTCACAAGGAAAGGAGCGCCTATGAACGGAAAAATCCGCAAGTATCTGCCCCTCCTGGGCCTCGTCGTGGTCCTGGTCCTCTGGGGCCTCTGGTACAGCCGTCCGGTGGGCGTCGAGACCCTCTTCCCCAATTTTGACCCGGACCGCGTGGAGGTGACTGCCTCGGACCGCAACGTGAGCCCGACGGAGAGCTACCTCAAAGGCACGCCGGAGTATGACGCCGTCCTCTCCGAGGTCCGGGGTCTCCAGTTCCGCCGCTCGGTGTGGAATCCCATCCGGCAGATCCTGTCGAACGGGGGGATCCTCAAGCATACGTGTGAGCCCGACTACAAAAAAATCCTCTTCGATTTCATCCAGGATGACGGGAAGGAGAACCACGCGGTCTATGAGCTGTAGTTCGTTCTCAATGAGTGGTTCTACTGTGACGCCAGCGGCAACGGAAAGTGGCTTCCGCTGGGAATGACTGACAGCAAGACCGTGGGGATGGAGATGGCCCAGCGGTATCTGGGCCAGTTCATGGGCCATCTCCTGAGCAGCGACTAATTGTAATATTTAATCAATATTATACAAATAGTATTCATAAAATGGGGGAACCCAGGGGGAATTCCGGGGGAGAAAACCGGAAACCCCGGGGGAAAACCCGCAAGAAATCCCAAAATTTTTGCACGGAAACGTGCAACGCTCTCCCCCATTATTTTCTAGTTTCTAGGAGATAGATTTTTCTAAAAACTGGTTATCTTCCGATAGGGGGCCACCCCTCTTCGGACCATCAAGAAGGAGTCCCCATGAAAACCATCACCATTACGACCGAGTTCATCAAGCTCCAGGACCTCCTGAAATTGGCAGGCGCGGTGGAGACCGGCGGCGAGGCCAAGGAGCGCATCCAGGCCGGGGAGGCCGCCGTCAACGGCGCGCCCTGCCCCCAGCGGGGCAGGAAGCTCCGCCCCGGCGACGTGGTCGCCTTCGACGGCCAGGAGTATGGCCTGAAGTATGCGGATTGACGCGCTGAGCCTGGATTTCTTCCGGAACTACCTCCACTTCGAGGCGGAGTTCCACCCGGAGGTCAACGTCATCTGCGGCGACAACGCCCAGGGGAAGACCAACCTCCTGGAGGCCGTGGCCTACCTCTCCGGGGTCAGCCACCGGGCCCGGTATGACCGGGAGCTCATCCAGTTCGGGGTGGACCACGCCTTCCTAAAGGGCAGCATTTCCGCCCACGAGCGGCAATACCTGCTGGAAGCGGAGCTCCACCGGGGGGCGAGACGGAAGCTGAAGTCCAACGGCGTGCCGCTGAAGAACATCGGGGAGCTCTCCGGGCTCTTTCAGAGCGTGCTCTTCTGCCCCGAGGACCTCTACCTCATCCGGGAGGGGGCCGCGGAGCGGCGCCGCTTCCTGGACGAGTGCGTCTGCCAGCTGCGGCCCCGCTACGCTCAGGCGTTGGCGGAGTATAAGCGGCTCCACGAGCACAAGACCCGGATTTTGCGGGACAGCGAGGAGAAGCCGTCCCTGCTGGAGACCCTGGACGAGTTTTCTCTCGGCATGGCCAAGGCCGGGGCGGTTTTGATCCACTACCGGGCACACTTTGTGGAAAAGCTCCGGGAGACGGCCCCCGCCATCCATTGGGATTTCTCCGGCGGGCGGGAGAAGCTGGACCTTCGCTATGAGACCGTTTCCTCCGTTTCGGACCCCTTGGGGCCGGTAAAAGTGATATTTTCTGAACTTCTGGAGCATCAGGAGCGGCACCGTCAGGCGGAGATCGCCAGCCGCCAGTGCCTCTCCGGGCCCCACAAGGATGACCTTTTGGTGGACATCGACGGTAGCCCCGCCAAGACCTACGCCTCCCAGGGCCAGACCCGGACGGCGGCGCTCTCTTTGAAGCTGGCGGCCCGGGAGATCTTCTTCCGGGATTCCGGGGAGTACCCGGTGCTGCTGCTGGACGATGTTCTGAGCGAGCTGGACCCCCGGCGGCAGGAGTTCGTGCTGAACCGCATCGCGGGCGGACAGGTGTTTCTGACCTGCTGCGAGGACGACCGGTTGGAGCGGATGCTGCGGGGGAAAGTGCTCAGGATCAGCCAGGGAAGGCTGGTGCAGCCGTAGGGGCCGACGACTTGACCGACGCCCCAAATTTCGGAACGAAATTTGGTCGGCGGTGGCCATGCCCTAGGTACGGCGTGCCGCTGCTGAGCACTTCTCTCATTGCACCCGTAGGGGCCGACGACCTCGGCGGCCTGTCCGCGGGCCGGCCGACCGGCCGGGGGTATCGATGAAGATCGATGGCTTTCCACCCCCATTTTCTTTTTGGGGCGCCAAAAAGAAAACGGCGGTGGAGCCGTCAAAAGAAAAAACGCTTATCGCTGCGCAGTTACGGGCGCGGAGCGCCCTGCCGCGCAGCGGGATGCGGCTCTAAACTGTTCTGCTCAGTTGACGCAGCCCCTACGGGAACACGGGCGGGGCTTTGCTGAGGCTTCCGAACGTTGTACGCCGTGCTGCACTCTGATATTATCGGGCAAAAACCGAATTTGACCAGCTGCTCTTTCCGCGCTCAGAGCGCTGCCCCGGCAGTCGCGGGGCGGTCCCCCTTTTGGGATGGCCTTTGCGGCGATTCTCGCTTGCTCCTCGTGACCGCGCCGCAAACGCTCCGCTGTGCGCCGCTGGCTTGGGTGGTTGCGGTAGCTATCCCTCCTTTCCGTAGGGGCCGACGACTTGACCGACGCCCCAAATTTCGGAACGAAATTTGGTCGGCGGAGGCCATGCCCTAGGTACGGCGGCCCGACCCCCCGTCCATCGTAAAAAGGACGGATTTCCACGTCGCTCCGCTCCTCGGAATGACAGAAAACGCTTGTCATTGCGAGGAGGCCCGCAGGGCCAACACGGCAATCCGCATCCCCCGTCCCCAAAGGCTCCCTTGTGTAAAGGGAGCTGTCAGCCGCAGGCTGACTGAGGGATTGTCCGGCGTTGCTGGACACTTTTGGGGTAATCTCTGCTCTGATTCTCACCCCATTCCTCCCATCCGCGGCGCAGACGCTTCGCTGTGCGCCGCTGGCCCGGGTGGTTACGGGAACCTCCCCTTCTCCCCGTAGGGGCGGACCTGTGTGTCCGCCCGTGGGCGGGTGCCGCGAAGGAGCGTATTCGGGCCGACACATCGGTCGGCCCCTACAGGTCCGATGGAAACCTCCATCAACCCCGGAAGAACGGGCGGGGACGGAGCCCCGCCCCTACGCGAGCACCGGAAGCCTCCCGTAATGGGACGGTGTGTTTAAGACATGGATCCTGTCGATCAAACATCGTACCGGAATTTTTAAGGGCATCGGGGCGATGGAAAGGAGTTCCTATGAAAAGAAACGTCTGGCGGTATCTGGTCCTGGGCGCTTTCGTGTGCCTGCTGGTCTGGGGGCTTTGGTACCACCGGCCGGTGGGGGTGGAGGTGCTCTTCCCTGGGCTGGAGATCGATCGGGTGGAGGTCACGCTGCTTCGGACGAAGGCCGGGCGGATGCGGTGTGGGAAGTGCCTCGCGAGCGGCACGCCGGGGTCGTCGTGCCCTACGGAAGCATGACAGGTGGTGCCAAGCGTTGGGCCGATGTAGGCATCGGCCCCTACGGGAGTGACGTAGGCAATACCCAGCGGCGGCACGATGGGCCGCCGGGCCCTGCGGGCGCGATATTGGTAGTGCCCAGCGGCAGGGGTGGAAGGAGAGAATGCTATGTATCTTCACATTGGCGGGAATGAGATCCTGCCGGAGAAGCGGATCATTGGGGTCTTTGACCTGGATCAATGCACCTGCGGCAAGCGGGGGCAGGAGTACCTGCGCCTCGCGGAGGAGGAGGGCGCGGTGCTGGATGTCTCCGGCGACATCCCCCGGACCTTCGTGGTGGCGGATCACCCCTACCACCGGCAGATCGTCTATCTGACCCAGCTGAGCCCTGCTGCCCTGCAGCGCCGGGCCGAGCGGGGAGAACTCTGAGAGAAAGAGAGCGTTTTCTATGGAACTGTTTGCGCCTTACGCCATCGACGACCTGATGCACTTCACCCGCATGGGGTCCCCCGCCAACGTGGTGCTGCCGCTTCTGATGCTGGCGGCCTTTGTGGGACAAATTTTCTTCATGCTGCGGGGCGGCAAGAGCAGCCGCATCGTTCTCGTGAAATTCGCCTTTCTGGTGCTGCTCCTCAGCGAGCTGGGGCGGAACCTGGACGGCGGCGGGGCCTTCCTGGTGGGCATCTACGCCGCCGTGGCCGTGCTGATGGGGTCCATGACCGGCTGGGTCGTGGGGGTCCTCATCGAGGGCGGACGGAAGAGGAGAAGGTGAGAGAGCGGCCCCTTTGGAAACCCGTCGGGGGGACGGGGGACGAGGGGCGCGGCACGCCGAGTCGTCGTGCCCTACGGTCCTGCGAGGGACGAGGGATCGGGCCGCCGTACCTAGGGCATGGCCTCCGCCGACCAAATTCCGTCCCGAAATTTGGGGCGTCGGTCAGGTCGTCGGCCCCTACGGGAGCGACGTAGGAAGGACCGGGCAATTTAAGATGTAAGTGATCGCCGAGAGGCGTTTTCTGGGGCGATGGTCCCATTTCCCGATTGAAAGGAGAACTTCCCTATGACTGAAGCAGAGTTCCGGAATCCCACGGCGGTGGATGCCGCCAATGAGTACGATGCCTCCGAAATTCAGGTGCTGGAGGGGCTGGAGGCCGTGCGCAAGCGGCCCGGCATGTATATCGGCTCCACCTCCTCCTCCGGTCTCCACCACCTGGTGTACGAGATCGTGGACAACTCCATCGACGAGGCCCTGGCGGGCTACTGCACGGAGATCGACGTGACCATCAACCCCGGGGACACCATCACCGTGACGGACAACGGCCGGGGCATCCCCGTGGACATCCAGGCCCAGACCGGGCGGCCGGCCCTGGAGGTGGTATACACCGTGCTGCACGCCGGCGGCAAGTTCGGCGGCGGGGGCTACAAGGTCTCCGGCGGCCTTCACGGCGTGGGCGCTTCCGTGGTCAACGCCCTTTCCGAGTGGCTGGAGGTGGAGGTCTTCAAGGACGGGAAGATCTACCAGATGAAGTTCTCCCGGGGCAAGATCACCCAGGAGATGACGGTCATCGGCGTCACCGAGCGCCACGGCACCCGGGTCACCTTCAAGCCGGACCCGGAGATGTTCGAGGATACGGTCTACGACTACGAGATCCTGCGGACCCGGATGCGGGAGGAGGCCTTCCTCAACGCCGGGCTGCAGATCCGCATCGCGGACCTCCGGGGCGAGGAGCCCCAGGAGGAGACCATGCGCTACGCCGGCGGCATCCGGGAGTTCGTGACCTATCTCAACCGCAGCAAGGACCCCATCCACTCCCAGATCGTCTACATGGCCGGGACGAAGGGCGACAGCATGGCGGAGGTGGCCTTCCAGTACCACGACGGGTACAACGAGACCATCCTCTCCTTCGCCAACAACGTCCACACCCCCGAGGGCGGCATGCACGAGGAGGGCTTCAAGCGGGCCCTCACCACGGTGCTCAACGCCTACGGCCGGAAGATCAAGATGCTGAAGGACGAGGAGAAAATTTCCGGCGAGGACTGCCGGGAGGGCCTCACCTGCGTCATCTCCGTGAAGCTGACGGACGCCCAGTTCGAGGGCCAGAC
>SFLD01000045.1 GCA_004553545.1 Clostridiales bacterium
GGCGGGACGGAGCCCGCCCCCTACAGGGTGCGGCGGGGTGTGGTCACCCCGCCCTACGGAAGATGGGAGGGCGGCACGCCGGGTCGTCGTGCCCTACGGGGGCAATGCAGGCAGTACCTGGCAGCGGAGCCGCGGGCTGTGAGTTTTGCCGAAAAGGGGGGCCTGGGGCGGGGTGGGTTTTTCGCGAAATTCTCCGCTTTTCCCCTTGCATTTTCCATTGCGATTGCTTATAATGGCTTTCACTGAGATAAGAGTGAGAAATGGAGGTCCCATCCCATGGCAGTCAAGCTGGAGCTTTACCGCGTGTTCAAGGAGGTGGCCGAGACCGGCAACATCTCCCTGGCCGCGAAGAATCTTTACATCTCCCAGTCCGCCGTCAGCCAGTCCATCAAGCAGCTGGAGACCGCTCTGCAGGCCCGGCTCTTCTCCCGGAGCCCACGGGGCGTGACCCTCACCGGCGAGGGCCAGATGCTCTATGAGTACGTCCGCAGCGCCCTGAGCCTGCTCTCCACCGGCGAGGACAAGCTCTCCCAGGCCCAGCAGCTGCTGCTGGGGACCCTGACCATCGGCGCTTCCGACACGGTGACGAGCCTCTTCCTGACGCCGTATCTGGAGGCCTTCCACCGCAAGCACCCCGGCATCCGGCTGAAGATCGTCAGCGGCCGCAGCGCCAAGGTGCTGAGCCTGCTGAAGTCCGGCGTGGTGGACATCGCCTTCGCCTCCTCCCCCTCGGACAAGACGAACCTTCTGGACTTCCCCTGCTTTGAGACCCACTCCGTCTTCGTGGCGGGCAGCGACTATCCCTGCGATTTCGACCACGTCTACTCCCTGCAGGAGATCGCGGCCTTCCCCCTGATCCTGCTGGAGCGCAAGGCCAGCTCCCGGGTCTTCCTGGAGCAGTACTTCCTGAAGCGGGGCGTCACGCTGACGCCGGAGATCGAGCTCTCCTCCCGCTCCCTTCTCGTGGACATGGCGGCCATCGGCCTGGGCGTTGCCGGCGTCACGGAGGAGTTCGTGCGCCGGGACCTGGAGCAGGGCTCCATCCGGGTGCTGAAGACGGACTTTGAAATCCCCTCCCGCACGGTGGATATGTGCACCCTCCGGGAGGTGAGCCCCACCGCCGCGGCCTCCCGCTTCATCGAGATGGTCCAGGAGGGTACGAAAAAGGGCTGATGGAAACCTTTCTCTTCATTGTGAACCTCATCGGCACGGTGGCCTTTGCCGCCGCCGGAGCCATGACGGGGCTCCAGAAAAACATGGACATCTTCGGGGTCTGCGTCCTGGGCCTCACCACCGCCGTGGGCGGCGGCATCGTGCGGGACCTGATCCTGGGCATCACCCCGCCCAACGCCTTTCAGGACCCCTTTGCCGCCATGGTGGCGATCTTCGTCTCGGCGGTCTTCTTCCTGCGGCGCTTCCGGCACTTCATCATGCAGCGTCCGGCGCTCTATGAGCGGATGATGCTCTGGCTGGACTCCATCGGTCTCGGCGCCTTCACGGTCATCGGCATCCAGATCGCCTATGAGACTCTGGAGGCCCCCACCCTCTTCCTGCTGGTCTTTGTGGGGGTGGTCACCGGCGCCGGCGGCGGCCTGATCCGGGATGTGATGGCCGGAAACACGCCCTACATCTTTGTGAAGCATGTCTACGCCTGCGCGTCCCTGGCGGGAGCCCTGGTCTGCGCCGGGCTCTGGGAGATCGCCGGCAGCGCCGCCGCCATGGTGGCGGGACTCGTCACAGTGGTGCTGCTGCGCTGCCTCTCGGCCCACTTCCGCTGGAACCTGCCGAAGGCACACGAATGATATGGGAAAACCGCTCTTCCGCCGACGGCGGGAGGGCGGTTTTTTCGCGGCCCGGTGAGGCGGGGGGCTGGCCGACCGGCCAGGGGGGGGCGGGGAGGCCGCCCGCTTTGCGGGGGACGTTGGGACGGGGGGCGGCACGCCGAGTCGTCGTGCCCTACGGGGGGTGAGGGAAGTTTCATCAACCACCTTGGGGCGGAGTTCGCCGCCGAAGCCGCTTGGCGGCCAGGCGGATAGTAGGGGCCATCGGTAGGAAAAGGCAGCGGAATGGGGGCCTCCGTCCCTCGTCCTCCGTCCTCAGGAAATTCCAAGAAGGGGCCGGGGCCCCTTCCTGGTTTCCGGCGCGAGCGCCGGAAAGAAGCAGGATCATTTTTCGCCGCGGCGCACCCCAGGGTGGTCTCTCTTGCCCCTCCGGGGCAATTCACCTCCTGTACGTGGCGAAAAATTCTTCTCACGGAGCGACGTGTGAAAAGGGTCCGGCCCCTGTGGGGGCCGGACCCTTTTTGCACCAAAGCGGAGTGCGAGGCCCCTCCGGCTGTGCCGGAGGGGCCTCAGCCATCGTGCCGCCATGCGGCACGGGGCAGGGGGAATCTAAAGGGGAAACAGCCGAAGCGCCGCCAGTGGCGGAGTAAGCGAGGCTGTTTCGAGGCAGCGGCCCGATTGGCGGCCCCGAACAGGGGCCGGGAATCGGAATGCCGCAACGGTGCAGACGAAGTCCCCCCTTTAAGCTCTTAGACATATTTCTGCTGCGTGACGTCGAAGACGCCTCGGGTGGTGATGCGGAGGGAGGGGATGACCGGGAGGGCCATGAAGCTCAGGGTCATGAAGGGGTCGACGCCGGAGCTCACGCCCAGGGCGTGGGCTTTCTCCTTCGCGTCCTCCAGGCGCTGGTTCACCTGCTCCAGCGGCTCGTCGCTCATGATGCCGGCGATGGCCAGGGGGACCTCGGCGGCGGGCGCGCCGCCATCCCAGACCACGATGCCGCCGCCCAGCTCCACCACCCGGTTGGCGGCGGCGGCCATGTCGGCTTCGTTGGTGCCCACCACGATGATGTTGTGGGAGTCGTGGGAGATGGAGGTGGCCACGGCGCCGGAGGTCAGGCCGTAGCCCTGGAGGAAGCCGATGCCGATGTGGTGGGTGTTCTTATGCCGCTCCACCACGGCGATCTTCAGGATATCATTCTCCACGTCGATGCGGTCGGAGTAGCCGGCGTCGGTGGTGGTGATCTCCCCCGCCACCATGCCGAGAATGCCCCGGGGGCGGGTCTCGGTGAAGTCCTGGGCGGTCAAATGGCTCACGTGGAAGGTATCGTGGGCGCGCTTCGTGAGGTAGGGGTCCACCTGGGGCTCCGGGAAGTCCCGGACGGAGCCGTTCTCGCTCATGAGGACGCCCTTCTTGTAGACCTTCTCGATGCAGAAGGAGCGGAAGTCGTCGATGACGACGAAGTCCGCCAGGTACCCGGGGGCGATGGCGCCCCGGTTATTCAGCAGGAAGTAGCGGGCGGCGTTGTGGCAGGCCACCTTCACGGCGGTGATGGGGTCCGCGCCCAGGGAGATGGCCTTGCGGATGATGTAGTCGATGTGGCCCTTTTCCAGGAGGTCGTTGGGGTGCTTATCGTCGGTGCAGAACATGCAGCGCTCGGCGTACTTGTCGCAGAGGAGGGGCATCAGGGCCTCCAGATTCCGGGCGGCGGTGCCCTCCCGGATCATGATGAACTGGCCCCGCTCCAGCTTGGCGATGGCGTCGTTCACGTCGTGGCACTCGTGGTCGGAGTAGACGCCGGCGGCCACATAGGCGTTGAGGTCGTTGCCCACGAGGTCCGGGGCGTGGCCATCGATCTTCTTGTGGTGGGCCTGGGCGGCCACGATCTTCTCCACCACCTGGTCGTCCCCGGCGATGGCGCCCACGAAGTTCATCATCTCCGCGAGGCCCTGGACCCGGGGGTGGTCATAGAAGGAGTCGATGGCCCGGTAATCGAGGTTGGCGCCGGACTCGTCCAGCGGCGTGGCCGGGACGCAGGAGGGCAGCATGAAGCGGACATCCACGGGGAGGCCCTCCGTGGCCTGGAGCATGTACTCGATGCCGTCGGTGCCCATGACGTTGGCGATCTCGTGGGGGTCCGTGATGACGGTGGTGGTGCCGTGGGGCAGGACGGCCTTCACGAACTCCTTGGGGCTCACGAGGGAACTCTCCAGATGGATGTGGGCGTCCAGGAAGCCGGGGAGGACGATTTTGCCCCGCAGGTCCACCTCTTCCTCCCCCTGGTAGCGGCCCATGCCCACGATGAGGCCCTCCGCCACGGCGATGTCCGCCGTGCAGAGCTCGTTGGAGAAGACATTGACATAGGTGGCGTTCTTCAGCACCAGGTCGGCCTTCTCCCGGCCCGCCGCCGCGGCGATGACCCGGCGCTTCTTGATGAGTTTCCGGTTGATCTTGCCAGCATAGCTCTCCGCCATAGGGACCCTCCTTCTCAAACCGTCCGTATTATTTATTTTACTTATGTCTTGTATCAATGGTTTTGATGTTTGATGGCAGTATACACGATGCCGGGGCAAATGTCCATCGTTTTCTCGGAATTTTTCCGCCGGGAAGGGAAAAAATCCCCCGGTGGCCGAAGCCCTCGGGGGGATGGGGGATCAATCGAAGAAGAGGCAGCCACTGGTGGTGGTGATGTCGGCGAAGCTGGCCCCGTCGCCCAGGGTGAGGCGGCCCTTCTTCCCCGCGAAGGGGTGGTCCTGGTCCTTGGCCCGGATGTCGCCGGAGGTGCTGGCGAAGTCCAAGGTCAGGCCCATGTCCTCCGGCAGGCGCAGGCAGACGCTGCCGCTGGTGGTCACGGCGTCCAGGCGGAAGGTCTCGTTGGTCTCCAGGGTCATGTCGCCGCTGACGGTGGAGAAGTCCAGCTCCCCGAAGGTCCCGCTGAGATAGGCGCTGCCGCTGGTGGTGGAGACATCGGTCTGGGGGAAGCCGCCCCGGGCGTAGACGCCGCCGGAGACGGTCTCGATGTCCAGCTCCGCCGCCGTCAGGTCCAGAACGGTGACATGGGCGGAGACGGTGGCCGCGTCCAGCTCCGCGAGGCTCTGGGCCAGGGCTTCCGGCAGCCGGACGGTGAGGACCTTGCGCCAGGTGACATCCCGGCTGGGCTGGCCGTCGAAGCGGAGCTTCAGCTCGCCGTCCTCCACGGTGTAGAGGAGGCGGTAATCCTCGGTGAGCTCCACCTCGGAGTCCTCCTCCAGAAGGATGCTGTCCCCGTTCCAGGGCTGGACGGTGACATCGCCGCTGGTCCAGGAGAGGTCCAGCCCGGTGACGCCGTCCGCCGGGACGGTGTACTCGGCGTGGTAGGGGAGGTCCAGGGACGCGCTGGCGGAGGTGCTGGCGGAGTCCCCGGCGTCCTGCTGGAAGATGGGGAACTGCCAGGTGCTGCCGGACTCACGGTCCATGCGGCCCACCAGCAGCACGGCGGCGGTCAGCAGCCCCACCATCAGCGCCGCGCCCAGGCCGATCCAGAGCCCCACATGGTGGCGGCGGAGGGGGCGGCCGGAGGCGGTGTAATCCCGGAGGACCCGGTCGATGACGGTCTCCGGCGGGTCCATGGCGGCCACGGCGTCGGCCTCGTCCAGCCCCTCGTCCAGGCGGTCACTGAGCATCTCCTCATAGTAGTCCAGCTGGCGCCGGCGCTCCTCCTTGGGGAGGGGACGGAGGCCCCGGGCCAGCTTCTCCAGGTATTCACGTTTCGTCATTCGCGACACTCCCTTGCATGAAATCGAAAATGCGGTCCAGCTCCTCGCGGCTGTCCAGGAAGTCCTGGAGCTGCCGCCGGCCCTGGGGGGTCAGGTGGTAGAACTTCCGGAGGCGGCCGTTGTGCTCCACACTGTAGGAGCTGAGGGCGCCCCCCTGCTCCAGGCGGCGGAGGATGGGATAGAGGGTGGACTCCGAGAGGGCGACGCTGCCGCTGAGGTCCTTGATGATCTGGTAGCCGTAGGAATCCCCCCGGCAGAGCGCCGCCAGGACGCAGTGGTCCAGCAATCCGCGCTTGAGCTGCGGGTCCAGCATGGCGGCACCTCCTTTGCCCTGTGATGGGACATACTATACATCGCACAGTATTATTTGTCAAGGGGTATTTTCCTGAATTTCCCCGGCCCCGCCTTGCGGCCCCTCTCAGCCTGTGGTAAAATAGGGAAAACTGCTGGGAGGCGATGGGGTGCCAAGGTTCATGTCCGACCCGGAAAGGAGCATGGAGACCATCTACCGCAGCCGCGGCTCCCTCTGGTGGGGCCTCGCCGCCCTGGTGGGCTGGCTTTTTTTCCTCGGCCCACGGCTGGGCTGGCTGGTGGATCTCGTCCCGCCGCCGTATGACGGCGCGGCCGATCTCATCTACAGCTATTCCATCCTGGGCAGCATGCTGGGCATCGTCCTCTGTGTGATCCAGCTGCTCCGGGACCGGCCGGTGCTGCGGGCCGGCGACCGGGGCGTCTGGTTCCGGCTCTTCCTGCGGCGGCAGGGGATGGTCCCCTGGCGGCTGGTCTCCGGAATTTCTCTGGCCCCGGACGGGACCACGGTGCTGCTGCATCTCTACGGCGGGAGCGCGTCGGAGGAGACGCCCCTGGCAAGGCCCGCCCCTGGCGGCGGATGGGTGCTGCCGCTGCCCCTGCGCCGGAAGGTCCGACAGCCGGAGCGGGCCTGCCAGATGCTGCAGGAGTGGTATAGGGTCTTCGGTTCCCGCCCGCGGGACGCCATCCCCCTGCCGGAGGCGGAGGCGCGGGAGCTGCAGCGGCAGGCCGCGAGGGAGCGCCGGGGCCTCGCCGCCCTGCGTCTGATACTGACCGTCCTCTTTGTCCGGCTGTGGGTCTTCTGGCTGCTGCTGTTTCTCCTGGCCTGCGCAGGCGTGGAGAAGCTGCTGGCGCTCCCGCCCCTTGCGATCCTGGGGATCTGCTTTCCGCCCTTCCTCCTCTCCTATTTCTGGCTCCGCCGCCGGATCCGGCAGGGCCTCGCCGCCCTGCAGAAGGGCATCCAGACTCGGGAGCGGCGGGAATCCGGGCTCTGAGGGGCCGTTTCCCGCGGTTTTTTGCGGCAAAGCGCTTGCAAAACGGGGAGAAAATGGTATACTAAGCTATTATCGCAATTTTGCGCCCAGGGAGAGCCTCCCCGGGCGGGAGAGAGGTTACGCTATGTTTGATCACACCAAGATCGCTGCCATCTACGCCGACGGGGAGACCCTGAACGGCCAGACCGTCACCGTGGCCGGCTGGGCCCGGACCATCCGGGACATGAAGAACTTCGGTTTCGTGGAGCTCAACGACGGCTCCTGCTTCAAGAACCTCCAGGTGGTGCTGGACGCCGCCGCCCTCCCCAACTATAAGGAGATCGCCGGGCAGAACGTGGGCGCGGCCCTCATCGTCACCGGCACCGTGGTGCTGACCCCGGAGGCCAAGCAGCCCCTGGAGCTGAAGGCCACCGCCATCGCCGTGGAGGGCACCTCCACCCCGGACTATCCCCTGCAGAAAAAGCGGCACAGCCTGGAGTACCTCCGGACCATCCAGCATCTGCGGCCCCGGACGAACCTCTTCTCCGCCACCTTCCGGGTGCGGAGCGCCGCGGCCTACGCCATCCACGAGTTCTTCCAGAACCGTGGCTTCGTCTACATCAACACCCCCCTCATCACCGGCTCTGACTGCGAGGGCGCGGGCGAGATGTTCCAGGTGACCACCCTGGACCTGGAACATCCCCCCCGGACCGAGGACGGGAAGATCGATTACAGCAAGGACTTCTTCGGCAAGAAGACCAGCCTCACCGTCTCCGGCCAGCTGAACGCCGAGAACTTCGCCATGGCCTTCGGCGATGTCTACACTTTCGGCCCCACCTTCCGGGCGGAGAACTCCAACACCGCCCGCCACGCCGCCGAGTTCTGGATGATCGAGCCGGAGATGGCCTTCTGCGACCTGGACGGGGATCTGGAGGTCATGGAGGCCATGGTGAAGTACGTCATCCGCAAGGTGATGGAGCGCTGCCCGGACGACCTGGCCTTCTTCAATAGCTTCGTGGACAAGGGGCTTCTGGAGCGGCTGGAGCACGTGGCCTCCTCCGACTTTGGCCGGGTGAGCTATACCGAGGCGGTGGAGCTGCTGCAAAAGAGCGGGCAGAAGTTCGACTACCCCGTGGAGTGGGGCATCGACCTGCAGACGGAGCACGAGCGGTATCTCACCGAGCAGATCTTCCAGAAGCCCGTCTTCGTCACGGACTATCCCAAGGAGATCAAGGCCTTCTACATGCGGCTCAACGACGACGGAAAGACCGTGGCCGCGGCGGACTGCCTGGTGCCCGGCATCGGCGAGATCATCGGCGGCAGCCAGCGCGAGGAGCGGCTGGAGCTGCTGGAGGGCCGCATCCGGGAGCTGGGCATGAACCCGGAGGATTACTGGTGGTACTGCGACCTGCGGCGCTACGGCTCCTGCCGCCACGCGGGCTTCGGCCTGGGCTTCGAGCGCATCGTGATGTACCTCACGGGCGTCAGCAACATCCGGGACGTGGAGCTGCATCCCCGGACCGTCGGCAGCGCCGAGTTCTGAGAAAAACGGGAAAAGCACGGCATGGGAGACCATGCCGTGCTTTTTTATGGGGTTTCAGGGGTCTTGCGGGGGTTTCCGCTCCCGGACGAAAAAGGAGAGGAGGAAGAGGCCCCCGGTGACGGCGGCGTAGAGGCGGTAGAAGACCTGGCGCTGTTCCGCCGCGATCCGGAAGGGGCCGACGTGGAAGACATGGCCCAGGGTGGGGCAGGAGACGGCGCAGAAGAGGAACACCAGGGCGATGAGCAGCAGGATCAGGCTTGCCAGGCGGAGCTTGGTCTTCCGGCTCATGGGGCCTCCTCCCCTTTGCGGGCAATTTTCCGGCGGAGGGCGTCCGCACCCCAGCCGCAGCCCCAGCCCAGGAGGATCAGGGCCGCCAGGGCGCCGTAGGCCAGGACGGCCAGGCCGCGGAAGATGCCGTTCTCCCCGGCGGCGCTCACGGCCAGGGCGGCGAAGACGGCGCTCCCCAAAAGCGGCAGCCAGCGGGTGAAGCGGAGCCTGGGACGTCTCCGTCCCAGGGGCAGGAGCCAGCACTGCAGGAGCAGGGGCAGCAGGAAGGCGGCGGCCGCCGCGAGATAGAGTTCCATGGGGGGCCTCCTTTCAGGGATAATACCACCTTTTCCGGACAGTACCAGTATAGCGGAAGACCCGCCGTCCGTCCAGAGGGTTTGGACGGATGGCGGGTCTTGGGGGATCATTGGCGCTTTCGCTCCGGCAGCTCGCTGACGAGGGCGGCCCCCAGCACCAGGGCCGCGCCCACGGCGTCCGGGAGGCCCAGGGGCTCCCGGAGGACCAGGGCGGAGAGGAGCACCGCCGTGACGGGGTCCAGATAGCTGCAGAGGGCCACGGTCTGGGCCGGGAGGGCCCCCATGGAGCCGAAGTACAGGGAGTAGGCCCAGCCGGTGTGGACCACGCCCAAAATCAGCAGGAGAAGAAGGCTCGGGGCGTTCCAGGTCAGGGCGGAGAGGTCCTCCGTCGCCAGGACGTAGGGCAGGAGGATCAGGGCGGCGGCTCCCAGCTGGACCACGGTCTTCTCCAGGGCGTCCATATCCCGGAGGCGCTGGTTCACGAGAACCACGGAGGCGTAGAGCGCGGCGGCACCCAGGCCGAAGAGGACGCCCCGAAGATCGCCGCCCCGGCTCTCCGTCAAAACGCCGGAGACCAGGACCATGCCCAGGACCGCGGCGGCGGCGCAGAGCCCCCGGCGGAGGGTCAGACGCTCTTTCAGAAGCCAGGGGGAGGCCAGGATCACGATGACGGGAGCCATATAGTAGCAGAGGGTGGCGGTGGCCACCGTGGTGTAGCGGTAGGACTCGAAGAGCAGGATCCAGTTGAAGCCGATAAGCCCGCCGGAGAGGATGAGCCAGGGGAGCTTCCGCCGGATGGCGGCGGTGTCCAGGGCCTTTCCCCGGAGGAGGGCGGAAAACAGGAGGAAGAGGGTGCCGATGGATCCCCGGCCCAGGGCGATGACGCTGGAGGGCAGATCCATCCCCCGGCGGAAAAGGCCGATGGTGCCGAAGAGCAGCACGGCCAGGATCAGCTCGCCCCTGGCCCGGCGGGGGTCCTTCCCCATGGCGCTCACGCCCCTTTCGTTCGCGGAATGACGCCATGATACCCCCGGGGTGGCGGATTTGTAAAGGAGAACTTTTCCGCAGGAAAGCGTGAAAGTTTGTGGCATCTGCCGAAAGGGGGAGCCTATAGGAAACCGGGCCCCTTTCGGGGCCCGGGTCGGGGGGCTTCCGCGTTACTGGGCGGCGGCGGGGTCGGTGAAGGTGCCCAGGAAGACCGGGAGGTTCGCCTCAGTGTCCCAGATGGCGTAGAGGAAGGGGCGGTCCAGGAGCACCGTCTTGGGCTCCTCCACCGGCATGGCGGAGGTGGCGCCGACGGCGACGGAGGTGGCGGCCCCGGCACGGGTCCCCTTCTCCCCCACGGCGATGAAGGCCCGGTGGAGGACCTGGTCGAGATAGAGGTTCTCCCCCTCCACAGTGCCGAGGCGGGAGAAGTCGGCGTTCTCCGGGTCGAAAGCCTGGACCATGCCGAGCTGGGGCAGAAGGTCCGTGAGGTCGGCGTCATAGGAGAGCTGGAACTTGGGAAGGCCGGTGCGGACCTCACAATTCTGGGGGTTCGCCGCGAGGTCCCGGAGCTGGGACGGGGTGAGGGAGGCCAGGAGCTCCGGGAGGGAGCTATTTTCGTTGGGGAGGAGGGCCAGGAAGGCGTAGCGGCCGCCCTGGTAGGGCTTCAGGAAGCCGGCGGCATTCTCCGTCTCCAGGTAGCTCCACTCCGTGTCCCGCATCAGGGAGACCGGGGTCACGCTGCCGTCCGCCCGGGTGAAGTCCCAGTCCTGGACCTGGTAGCCCTCGTACTTGTCCCGCCACTCGGCCTGGAAGGCCAGGGCATTCACCAGGACCATGACGGTGTCCGGCGGGAGCTCTGAGAGGATGCCGTCGATCATGCCGTTGGTGTGCTCCCGCACGAAGGCGTTGATGTCCCGGAGGGTGGCGTCCGTGAAGGGAGCGGCGTAGATGCCCGCCTGGTAGCAGTCGGCGTTGGTCTGGAGGAAGTCCGGCTCCACGGTGAAATCCTCCCGCTCCCGGAACCAGATGCCGTTGGCGAGATGAAGGGTCCCCTGGATGCCCTCGCTCTTCCCCGCAAGGTAGGCCCCCAGGGCGGCGTTGAGCTCCTCCACGGGGCGGCCCAGGAGGGTCTCCATCTCCGCGAGGGTCTCCCCCGCCGCGCCGTTTTCCGTCATGGCCAGGGCGTAGAGGATCGAGAGGGGCGAGAGGAGGGGGTTCTCCCCCTCCGCCAGGGACAGGAGGCCCAGGCCCAGGCGGGCCGCCGCCTCCCCGGCGTCCTTGGGGGCCTCCTGGGAGAAGTTGAGCTTCTGGGGGGTGACATCCTGGGTCAGGTCCCGGCTGCCGGACGCGCCGCAGCCCGTCAGGACCAGGAGGGTCAGGGCCAGGAGCAGGGCAAGGGGTCTTCGGGCTTTCATGGGCGGTTCCTCCTTATTTCGGGTAAAATAGTGGTGATTTCAGTGTTCATATTGTCCGTTTCAGCCGCAGGCCAGGACCTCGGAGCCCACCTGGTAGCCGGTCCAGGTGCCAAACTCCGGCCAGACGGCGGTGCAGTTCTGCAGGATGCGGGCGGCGGCGGGGCGGGTGCCGTCCGGACCCGCCGGGAGGGTCTGGCTCCGCTCCGCCTCAAACTTCAGTACCGGGAGGGAGTAGGCTTCCCCCTCTTCCCGCGTCGGGAGGGAGCAGAGTTCCCCATCCGTCCCGGCGGCCCGGATGGTGAAGACGGCGGTGCCGGGGGCGGCGCTCTCCGGGTCCGCCAGTCCCGCGCCGCAAGTCTCCCGGAAGCGCCAGGCGATGGCGGCCTTCTCCCCCTCCGTCAAGTCCCCGGGGGCCTGGCTCAGGTCCACGGCCACGGTCTCCTCGCCGCCCTCCGCCAGGTCCGAGAGGACTTGGAGATAGAGGCCGCAGAGGTCATAGAAGCCGCCGCCGGGGTTCTTCTCCGTGCCAAGGCGGTAAGCTTCCGCCGCCGCGATGCTGAGGCGGGCGGGGAACGTCTCCTCGATGCCGGTATAGGCAACGGTGAGGGGCATGCCGTCCTCTAAAACCGAGGCGTCGGCGGGTTCGCCGTCCAGGGTCAGGGGGAAGCTGTCCGCCGGGACGGTGTAGACCTCCCCGGCGGTCTCCCCCGCCAGAAGGAGGGTGTCCGTCCCGGCGCCGTCCACCAGGATGAGGCGCAGGGTCGGGAGATCAACGGGCGGGGTCTCCACCATCGTCTGGGGCAGGGCGCGGGCCCCGGAAAGATCCGGCGCGCTTTGGCTGCCGGAGGCCGCCGGGGCGGCGCCGCAGGCGGTGAGGGATAGGGTCAGGGTCAGGAGCAGGGCCGGGAGCTTCGTCTTCATAAAGTATCCGCCTCCTTTTACCGGGTTAGACGGCAAAGGAGGCGGAATGGTTCCCAGGGTTTGAAATTTTTCTCATTTCTCCCGCTTCCGGCGGAGGAGGGCGGCCAGGCCGTTGCCCAGCAGGGCCGGGACGGCGGTGAGCAGCAGGTGGAAGAGGGCGGTGGCGTTGAAGAGCAGGAAGACCATGGGGAGGTAGCAGAGGGCGCAGGCCAGGGGGAAGAGGGGGCAGAAGCCCCGGTGCCGCCCCAGGGCCATCCCGGCCAGGAAGGAGCCGATCGGCAGGAGCAGGAAGGGGTAGAGGAGGCCGGAGAAGACGGGGACATCCGGGCCGTCGCAGAGCCGGGCCAGGAGGGGCAAGGCGATGCCCAGGAGGGCCGCCGCCGGGAGGTAGGGCAGGGTCTCCCGCCAGCGGAGGGGGCTGGGCGGGGCGTCCAGCCGGAGCCCGCGGCGGAGGTCCAGGAGCTCGCCATACCAGCAGAGCCAGCGGCAGAGGAAGACGGCGAGGTAGCAGAGGGCCCCGATGCCCAGGGCCGCCCAGGGGCTGTCCGCCACGAACCAGAGGGCCGCCGCGGCGCAGAGGCAGGTCACGGGGAAGTGGAGCCAGGAGAGGAGACGGAACTGGGTCCAGGTCTCGTCAAAGGGCAGGGTGGAGAGGCCCAGGCAGGCCCCCAGGGCGAAGACGGCGGCGCTCTGGTAGAGGTTCGCCAGAACACGGCTGCGGCCGAAGGCCAGGTAGGCCTCGTCCGTGGAGAGTTGCGTCCGGGAGAGGGTATCCCAGAACTCCGGGCGGCCGCCGAAATAGTCGATCGAGGCAATGCCGAAGCAGAGAAGGAAGAGGGCCAGCCAGGCGAGGCCGCCGCCCAGAAGGGCCCGGCGGAGGTACGTCCGGCGGGAGAAAACGGTATCCATGGGGGCCTCCTTTCAAAGGTCCAGGGCCTCCCGGATGCGCTTCACATAGCGGCGGGAGGCGTAGCAGACGGTGCCGTCCGTGAGGATCAGGCGGACGGTGCCGCTGAGCTTCAGGTCCAGGCTCCGGACCTTGCCCAGGTTCACGATCTCGGAGTGGGAGATCCGGGCGAAGCGGAAGGGGTGCAATCGCTCCTCCAGCTCGTAGAGCCGGAGGGGGACGGTGTAGGCGCCGTCCGCCGTCTGGGCCCGGACGGCCTTGTCCTCGCCGTAGAGCCGGAGGATATCCTCCGGGGCAAGGCGGCGGCGCTCCCCCTCCCGCTGGGCGGGGATGGCCGGGTCCTCCGCCGCCAGGAAGGCCAGGAGGCACTGGAGCTGGGGGCAGTCGCCCTCCGGGGCCAGGATCTCCACCCGGAGCTCCGTCCGCTCCGGCTGGCGCTTCACCTCGATGTCCATGGGCCTCCCCCCTTTCGCTTTCAGTATACCCGAGGGGCGGGGATCTGTCCAGCGTTTCCCGACGGATGGCACTTCTCGGCGGACGGACGGCTTGCGTTTGGGGTGCGGGGATGGTATGATGGGGAAAATCCTTACGAAAAGAGGCGGTTTTTCATGCCGATGCTGCTGGCCGCAAAGAGCGGCGGGGTCTCGCCGGTCACGAGCGTTCTCCGTTCCCCCTGGGGAATTTTGCTCTGCTGGCTGCTGGTCATCAACCTTGTGACCTTTCTGGTCTTTGGTCTCGACAAGTGGAAGGCCAAGCGGAAGGAGAAGCGGGAGTCCGTCCGGCGGGTGCCGGAGAGGACGCTCTTCCTGCTCTCCGCCATCGGCGGCAGCGTGGGGGCGCTGCTGGGGATGCGTGTCTTCCACCACAAGACGCTGCACCGGAGCTTCCGGATCGGGGTGCCGGTGATCCTGATGTTGCAGATCATCGTGCCGCTGGGGCTGTGGGTGTACTGGAGGTATTTCCGGTAACGGATGGCAGCCGCGTCCCATTTGGGACGCGGAGGAAGCCGCCCGCAAGACGACAAATAAAAGCAAGCCCCGCCGGATGGCGGGCGGTCATAAGACACTTTCATTAGACAGTTTCATTCCTGGCAGTAATGTCCGCCTGGAATGTTATTGCATATATTAAATCCATATGATAGAATTAAACAAAGCAATAAGTCGGAATAATAAGGTGGGTAAGGTCTAACATGCCAACAATTCAGTTAAAGGCGATGACGCGAGAACTATGTCACGAACTGTACAAGCATTGGACGAATGATGCGTCTATCTATATGGATATGCACCTGTTTCAGCCCTATGTTTATGACGAAGCTGCGGTAAATCGATATTTTGATATGAAGGGGCAGGATGCTTCACGCAGACTGTTTGCGATCATGCTTGGAGATAAGGTGATCGGGGAATTGCAATTGAAGCAGATCGACCATGATAAAAAAGAATGTTCCCTGAGTATCCATATGCAAAACGACGCAGTGAAGGGAAGGGGATACGGAACGCAGGCAGAACGTTTGGCGGTAAAAACCGCCTTTGACGAGTTGGGAATGGCTGCGGTAAACGCAGATACCATCAGGAAAAACACCCGGAGTCAGCATGTGCTGGGAAAAGTAGGATTTCGCTTTGCCGGAGAAGATGAAACATTCAAATATTACCGTATCGAGCGGTAAACTCCAATTTGCCGAACTGATAAAAGCGCACTTCTATACACCTTTCGGTGTACCGTGCGAGCATCCCTTGCCTCTCCCTTTGGGAGAGGTGGCCGAGCATAGCGAGGACGGAGAGGGTAAACAATGACTATACCAAAAGACAACGCCCAATTAGAAAATGCCCGGCGACTTCGCAGGGAGATGACACCCCATGAGCGTAAGCTCTGGTACCTTTTTCTCCGCAAATATCCAGTAAAAATTTATAAACAGCGGATTATCGGCAGATTCATCGTGGACTTTTACTGTGCTTCGGCCAGACTGGTCATTGAATTGGATGGCTCTCAGCATTATGAACCTCAGGGGCTTGCTTATGATGCGGAACGTTCTCAATTCCTGATGTCTCTTGGGTTGGAGATTCTGCGATTCTTCAACCGGGATATCGACAGGGATTTTCGTGGTGTGTGCACACAAATTGATCTTATCATTCGAAAAAGGCTGCAAGACCCTCT
>SFLD01000002.1 GCA_004553545.1 Clostridiales bacterium
ATGCTGGCGGCCTACTCCCTCATGGGCAACATCGATAAGCTCTCCACCGTCATCTGCTTCGGCCTTGCCGCCTCCGCCGCCGTGATGGTGGGCAAGGAGATCGGCGAGGGCCGGGACTTCCAGCACGTCTACGACGTGGCCAAGACGTTGCTGGCCGTCTCCATCCTGGTGGGCCTCGGGGTGATGGCCCTGCAGCTGGTCCTGCTGCCCAGCTTCTTCCGGCCTATTCTCTTCCCCCTCTTCCAGCTCTCGCCGGGGGCGGCGGAGATCGCCACGGACCTGGCCATCGTCTACGCCATCGCCCTGCCCACCCGGGCCTTTGACGTCACCAACGTCACCGGCGTCCTCCGGGCCGGGGGCGATGCCAGGGTGGCCGTTCTCATCGACGTGCTGCCCCTCTGGCTTTTCACCGTGCCGCTGATGGCCCTCTGCGGCCTGGTGCTGCAGACGCCGGTGATCTGGGTCTGCCTCTGCCTCCAGAGCGAGACCCTCTGCAAGTTCCCCCTGGGCATCCTCCGCTTCCGGAGCCGGAAGTGGATCCACGACATTACCCGTTCCATCGAATGAAAGGAGGGAGGGCCATGGATTCCCTCTTCCGCTGCCCCCTCTGCGAAAGGCCCCTCCGGCGGGAGGAGGGGGCCTATCGCTGCCCCTCGGGCCACAGCTTTGACTTGGCGCGGGAAGGCTACACCCACCTGTTGCCCGCCAACCGCAAGCACTCCGCCGCCCCCGGCGACGACCGGGAGATGGCCGCCGCCCGGCGGGATTTCCTATCCTGCGGGTATTATAGCCCCCTTCTGAATACCCTTTGTAGTGAGATTGTCCCCCGCTGCGGGGAATTTCCGGCCCTGCTGGACTCCGGCTGCGGGGAGGGCTACTACACCGCCGGAATCTATCAGGCCCTCCGGGCGGCGGGGAAGCAGCCCCGGATGGCGGGCATCGACATCTCCAAGTTCATTCTCCGCTCCGCTGCCAAGCGGGAGAAGGACATTGAGTTCGCCGTGGCCTCCGCCTACCATCTGCCGCTGCCGGACGCCTCGGTGGATGCTCTCCTCAACTGCTTCTCCCCCCTGGCCCTGACGGAGTTCCACCGGGTCCTGAAGCCCGGCGGGTACTTCCTCTATGTGGTCCCCGGAGCGGAGCACCTCTGGGAGATGAAGGAGATCCTCTATGACCGCCCCTACCCCAACGAGGAGCGGGAGACCCCCTACCATGGCTTTTCCTACGAGGCCATCGTCCCGGTGGATGAGACCATCACCCTCCGGAGCCGGGAGGACATCCAGAACCTCTTCCGTATGACCCCCTACGCCTGGAAGACGCCCCGGGAGGGGAAGGACCGCCTGGCGGAGCGGGAGACCCTCACCACCCGCATCTCCTTCCGCGTCCACATCTTCCGGAGGGACGAGGACCGCTGAAAAAAGGCAAAGAACCGGGACGGTCCGAGGACCGTCCCGGTTTTTCGCGTGTTTTTGGCGTTACTCCTCCGTGTAGCGGAAAAGCTCCTCCACGGAAACGTGGAAGACGGCGGCCAGGTCCATGGCCAGCTTCAGAGAGGGGTTGTAGCGCCCCTTCTCCAGGTTGACGATGGTCTCCCGCCGGACGCCCACCAGGTCGGCCAGGTCCGCCTGCTTCAGGCCGTCCCGCTCCCGGTACTCCTTCAGCTTCGTCACCAGCATGGCTCAGTACCCCTTGGCGTCCATCAGGCAGAAGACCACCGTGCGCAGGATGGCCAGCAGCAGGAGAAGCCCCATCAGGCAGTAGCCGATGATCTCCGTGGTCAGGACCATCCGCCCGATGGCGCAGACGAAGCCCAGCACCACGATGGCGGCGGCGCCCACCTTCAGGCAGAGGGCGTCGCAGCGGCGGAGATTGGTCTCCGCCATCTCGTCGGTCTTCTCCTTCTTGTACTTCCGCAGCCGGATGCCGCGGGCGATGAAGTAGTAAAACGTGAAGCCGTAAACTGCATACTGGATGGAGGGATAGAAGCTCCGCCAGTCGTTCCGGGCCCACATCCAGTAGTAAACGGCGATGAGAAGGGCGAAGACGATCTTGTCTGCCACCAGCTCCCGCAGGGAAACCTTTTTGTCCATCATGATCTGCTCCTTTTATGTGATGTATTTCGCACTCGATGTGAGAAATATATCACGCTGCAGTCTCACTGTCAAGAGGAAATGTGAGAAATTTATAACTTTGGGGGAAGCGGGAATTGAGAATTGAAAATTGAGAATGGATGAGAGACGAGAGGTGAAAGACGGAGGCGGCGGGGAATGGCAAAGACCGGCCCTCCGGCATAGACTGGAGCAGCGACAGGAGGGATGGATATGGCCTATTCCGACCGGGAACTGCTGGCGCGGCTCATTGAGTGCGAGGCGGGAGGCGAGGGGGAGAACGGCATGAAGGCGGTGGCAGGCGTGGTGATGAACCGGGTCAACGCCAGCGGCGGGGAGTACGCCAGGGTGGGGCAGGGGAGCATCCGGAGGATCATTATGCAGCCGGGGCAGTTCGTCTGCGCCAGCGAGACGGAGAACGGGGCGTATAACCCCCAGAACATCTACAACATGAACCCCCAGGAGATCCACTACGAGATCGCGGACTGGGCCATCGCCGGGAACCGTCTGCCGGATGTGGCGGAGTCTCTCTGGTTTTATAACCCCTTCTCCGCAAACTGCCGCGCCAGCTTTCCCTCCCGGGTGGGGTATTGGCAGACCCGCATCGGCGACCACTGCTTCTACAACCCCACCGCCGCCTACTATCAAACATGAAGAGGTGCAGAGCGATGCAGGGAAACCAGATGTTACCCCAGAGGACCGGGTCCGTCCGCCAGGACTGGACCGGCGGGCCTGGAGACCGGCGTGGGCGGCTACCAGGCGGGCTACCAGAGCGGCTATCAGGCCGGCTTCCAGCAGGGCGGCCAGGACGGCGGCGTCCAGACCCTGCCCGCCCAGCCGGGGAATCCCCCGGTGGTGGTGAGCCAGGAGCCGGTCTACAGCGATCAGCAGGGGGTCCCCGGCAGCGTGCCGGGCAGCACCCAGGGCACGATACAGTCCGTGCGGGAGATGCAGCGCCCCGGCCGGGGCACGCTGGACTTCTCCACCGGCCTCACCCAGGATGCCCTGGAGTCCCCCATGACCACCCAGGAGGCCTATCAGGGCTCCATCAAGGGGCTTCTGGGCCAGAACCTGGGCCACTATGTGGTGGCCACCTTCCTAGTGGGCACCCAGAACCCCATCTCCTGGGAGGGCATCCTCCACAGCATCGGGAACAACTATCTCGTCATCTTCCAGCCGGACCAGGGCAGGTACATCACCGGGGACCTCTACGCGCTGAAATTCGTGGAGTTCAGCGACAGCGCCCCCGGCGTGGTGTCCCCCTGCACCGGCTACCGCCGCCGGGACGGCCACCAGGGCTGGTGAGCGGCAGAGGCGGAAAAAGCAAGCCGCAGACCCAATGGGGTCTGCGGCTTGCCTGCTGTTTTATGTGGAAGGTTTCCCAGAGAGGGCTTTTAGTTCTTGCCGGGGCCATAGACCGCGGGGATCTCCACGGCCTTGTTGAAGGAGAACTCGGGCGTGGGGAACTCGCCGGAGAGGGTCTCCTCATGGAACTTGTTGAGGCCGTCCACCATGACCTTGCGGACGTTGGCGAACTGCTTGACGAACTTGGGCTTGAAGTCGCCGTACATGCCCAGCAGATCCTGGGTCACGAGGACCTGGCAGTCCACATAGGGACCGGCGCCGATGCCCAGGATGGGCACATGGACCTCTTCCTGCATGGCCTTGGCCACGACAGAGGGGACGCACTCCACGACCATGGAGAAAACGCCGGCGCGCTCCAGAGCCTTGGCGTCCTCGATGAGCTTGCGGGCAGACTCAGGGGTGCCGCCCTGGACCTTGAAGCCACCGAAGGAGGTAGCGGTCTGGGGAGTCATGCCGATGTGGCCCATGACGTTGATGCCGGCATCCACCATGCGGCGGATGGTGGGAGCCATGTTGACGCCGCCCTCCAGCTTGACGCAGTCGCAGAGGGTCTCCTTGGTGAGGCGGTTGGCGGTCTCGATGGCCTGCTCGGGGCTCACGTTGTAGGAGCCGAAGGGCATGTCGCCGATGATGAAGGTGTTGGGAGCGCCCTTGACCACGGGCTTGATGTGGTGGATCATGTCGTCCACGGTCACGGGGACGGTGGTGTCATAGCCCAGCATGATCATGCCCAGGGAGTCGCCCACCAGGATGATCTCCACATCGCTCTCGTCCACGATGGTGGCGGTGGTGTAGTCATAGGCAGTGCAGAAGGCAAACTTGCGGCCCTCATCCTTGAACTTCTGGAAGTCCAGGATCGTCATTTTCTTCTTCGCCATTTCAAAGCACCTCTTTCAAAAATTTTGGGTTCCGGTCCAAATTGGGTATACCAGTGAGTTGCTGTATGTGGTCATACCACGTGTTGCTGATCCTATGATAGTCAAAAGAAACGGAAAAGTCAAGCCATCCCGGAGAAAAATTTATCGCTTTTTTCAATTTCTGCCGGAAAGCGGACGAAACAGGGGCGGGACTGCCCCGCTCCGCGGGAGCGGGAAGCGCCCGGCGGGTGGGTCGGGAGTGCGGAAAAAAGCTCCGCCCGCCGGAGTCCGGCGGGCGGAGGCGGGTCAGTGCTGAATATCCTCCATGGCCCGGAGCATGTGGTAGCGCATGGCGAGATTGGCGCCCCGGCCGTCCCGCAGGCGCAGGAGCTGGGCGATGGAGCGGTGGCTCTCCAGGGAGTTCTCCTTCATCTGCCGGGGGAAGTTGGAGTATTCCGCCGCCGCCACGTTGAAGTAGGCCCACTCGTGCAGGGCGGGGAGGACCTGGTTCATGACGGTGGAGTGGGTGGCCTTGGCCAGGGCGCTGTGGAAGGCCTGGTCCGCCTTCATAAAGGTGATGAAGCTCTCAGCGCTGTCCTGGCCCAGGCTCGCCTCCACGGCGGCGCGCTGGCCCTCCTCCAGGGCCACGAGCTCCTCCAGCTCCTGGTCCGTTGCGTTCTTCGCCACCATCTCCATGGCTTCGGACTCCAGGATCAGGCGGACCTGGTACCAGTCCAGCAGCAGCTTGCGCTTGTCCTCGGCATAGGCAAAGCCAAAGGGGTCGGGCTGGCGGCCCGGGGTCTCGGAGACAAAGGTGCCAACGCCCCGGCGGATCACCAGCACCCCGTTGGCCACCAGGGTCTTGATGGCCTCCCGCAGGGAGGTGCGGCTGACGCCCAGCTCCCGGGCCAGGCTCCGCTCGTCCGGGATGCGGTCACCGGGCTGGAAGCGATGCTCTTCAAAGATCAGGTCCCGCAGCTGGGCCGCCACCTGCTGGGAGAGTGGCGTCGCTGACAGGGGAAGGGAAGTGCTCTGAGACATGGTGGATAGACCTCCCGTGAAGTGGATTCCCTCCGGCAGGCGGTCGGAAGGGGGGACGGCGGTGGGTTTTGCCGCCGCTTTTTCGCATTACACCGCCATTATAGCCCCGAAAAACGTCTTCGTCAAGAAAGATCACAGGAAAAGTCAGGGAAAGCGTGGTAGGATGACCGACCGGGCCGATCGCCGGCGGCGGAGAGCCGGTCCTGCCGCTCCCGGCGGGGAGGGAAGGGGCGGTCCGGCGATTTGACAGGGACTCCGGGGCGGGAAAGAGAGATTTTCAGGAGTTTTGCAAATCCCGCTTGACATCCAGGGAGGGAGTCCCTATAATGGCAAGTGACAACAGGTATGACCACATACGGGCAAGAGACAGCATACATCTCTGCCCGCGCCCCCGAAGCACCAAGCGCACGAACAGGCACCGCCTGAAGGACCCCGGAAAGAGAATATGAATGGAAAAGGAGAAACTACGATGGGATTCAAGTCTGACATTGAGATCGCCCAGGAGTACCAGCCCAAGAAGATCACGGAGATCGCCGCCAAGGCCGGCATCGACGAGGACCACCTGGAACTGTACGGCAAGTACAAGGCCAAGCTGGACCTGACCGAGATCCGCAAGCTGCCCCGCAAGTCCAAGCTGATCCTGGTCACCGCCATCAGCCCCACCCCCGCCGGCGAGGGCAAGACCACCACCTCCGTGGGCCTGGCGGACGGCCTCAACAAGATCGGCAAGCGGGCCTTCGTCTGCCTGCGGGAGCCCTCCCTGGGCCCTGTCTTCGGCGTCAAGGGCGGCGCGGCCGGCGGCGGCTACGCCCAGGTGGTCCCCATGGAGGACATCAACCTGCACTTCACCGGCGACTTCCACGCCATCGGCGCCGCCAACAACCTGCTGGCCGCCATGCTGGACAACCACATCCAGCAGGGCAACGTCCTGGGCATCGACCCCCGCCGCATCGTCTGGAAGCGCGCCGTGGATATGAACGACCGCCAGCTGCGCCACATCGTGGACGGTCTGGGCGGCAAGGCCAGCGGCACCCCCCGGGAGGACGGCTTCGAGATCACCGTGGCCAGCGAGGTCATGGCGGTCCTGTGCCTGGCCTCCGGTCTCGAGGACATGAAGGAGCGCCTGGGCAAGATGGTCGTCGCCTACACCTATGACGACAAGCCCGTCACCGCCCATGACCTGAAGGCCGAGGGCGCCATGGCCGCCCTGCTGAAGGACGCCATCAAGCCCAACCTGGTCCAGACCCTGGAGGGCACCCCCGCCTTCATCCACGGCGGCCCCTTCGCCAACATCGCCCACGGCTGCAACTCCATCCAGGCCACTGAGACTGCCATGCGTCTTTGCGACTACACCGTCACCGAGGCCGGCTTCGCCGCGGACCTGGGCGCCGAGAAGTTCCTGGACATCAAGTGCCGCGCCGCCGGTTTCCATCCCAACGCCGTGGTCATCGTGGCCACCGTCCGCGCCCTGAAGTATCACGGCGGCGTCGCCAAGGCGGACCTGAACCACGAGAACCTGGAGGCTCTGGAGAAGGGCCTGCCCAACCTCCTGCAGCACGTGGACAACGTGAAGAACGTCTACGGCCTGCCCTGCGTGGTGGCCATCAACGCCTTCCCCACCGACACCAAGGCCGAGCTGGACCTGGTGGAGGAGAAGTGCAAGGAGCTGGGCGTCAACGTCTGCCTCAGCGAGGTCTGGGCCAAGGGCGGCGAGGGCGGCATGGCCCTGGCCGAGGAGGTCGTCCGTCTCTGCGAGGAGCCCGATCACTTCCAGTTCGTCTATGACGCGGAGGACAGCATCGAGAGCAAGCTCAACGCCATCGCCACCAAGGTCTACCGGGCCGACGGCGTGGTCATCACCGCCGCCGCCAAGAAGCAGCTCAAGCAGCTCACCGATCTCGGCTATGACAAGCTGCCCATCTGCATGGCCAAGACCCAGTTCTCCTTCTCCGATGACGCCGCCAAGCTGGGCGCGCCCCGGGGCTTCAAGATCACCGTCCGTGACCTGAAGGTCAACGCCGGCGCCGGCTTCCTGGTGGCCAAGACCGGCGACATCATGACGATGCCCGGCCTGCCCAAGGTGCCCGCCGCCGAGAAGATCGACGTGGACGAGAACGGCAAGATCTCCGGCCTCTTCTGAGCAACAACCGAACATCTGCGAGGAAACGACCGCGGGGTGGGGCTTGCCCCACCCCGCATTTCTCTCTTTGCCCCATTGCAGGATCGGGGCGAAGCGTGTAAAATAGAATGTCCGGCCCCGGCCGGACCGGAAGGAGAAGGACCATGGACATGACAATGGAATCCTGCCGGAAGTTTGTGGAGGTGCTGGCCTCTGACGCTCCGGCTCCCGGCGGCGGCGGTGCTGCGGCCCTGGTGGGCGCCATCGGCACAGCCCTGGGCAACATGGTGGGCTCCCTCACCGTGGGAAAGAAGAAGTACGCCGACGTGGAGGCAGAGATCATCGCGCTGCAGGGCAAGTGCAGCGCCCTGCAGAAGGAGCTCCTGGACCAGGTGGAGGCCGATGAGAAGGGCTTCGTGCCCCTGGCCAAGGCATACGGCATCCCCAAGGATGACCCTGCCCGGGCGGAGACGCTGGAGAAGGCCACCGTCACCGCCTGCCAGGTGCCCGTGCGCATCATGGAGCTCTGCTGCGAGGCCATGGAGGCCATCGCGGTCTTCGCCGCCAAGGGCAGCCGCCTTGCCGTCAGCGATGCGGGCTGCGCCGCAGTCTGCGTGAAGGCGGCGCTGCAGGCAGCCAGCCTCAATGTTTTCATCAACACCAAGACCCTGAAGGACCGTGCCCTGGCGGAGGAAATGAACGCCCGCTGCCTGGGGATGCTGGAGACCTACGGCGCCATGGCCGACGGCATCTTTGAGACGGTCAAGGCCGGGTTTTTCCACTGAGGGAGGAGAATTAAAGATATGGCAAAGCAACTGCTGGGCAAGGAAGTCACCGCCGCCATGAATGAGCGGCTCCAGGCGAGGGTCGCCGCCCTGAAGGAAAAGGGCGTCACCCCGAAGCTGGCCATCGTCCGCTGCGGGGCCAACCCCTCCGACCTCTCCTATGAGAAGGGCGCGGAGAGCCGCGCCGCCCTCATCGGCGTAGAGGTGGAGAAGTTCCTCCTGCCGGAGGACGTCACCAAGGAAGCCCTTCTGGCGCAGATCGACGCCATCAACGCCGATGATTCCATCCACGGCTGCCTGATGTTCCGGCCCCTGCCGAAGCATCTGAAGGCCGACCAGGACGAGATCTGCAACCGCCTGGCCGCCGGGAAGGATGTGGACTGCATGACGGATCTCTCCAACGCCGGCGTCTTCACCGGCAAGAAGCTGGGCTTCGCCCCCTGCACGCCCCAGGCCTGCATGGAGATCCTGGACTACTACGGCATCGACTGCAAGGGCAAGACCGCCGTGGTCATCGGCCGCTCTCTGGTGGTGGGCAAGCCCGCCGCCATGATGCTGATGGCCAAGAACGCCACCGTCACCGTCTGCCACACCAAGACCGTGGACACCGCCGCCATCGCCCGCCAGGCCGACATCCTGGTCTCCGCCGCCGGCGTGCTGGGAAGTCTCACGAAGGATTACGTCCGTCCCGGCCAGGTGGTCATCGATGTCTCCATCAACTGGGATGAGAACAAGCCCAACGCCAAGGGCGGCAAGGGCGGCATCGCCGGCGACGCCGTCTATGACGAGGTGGAGCCCATCGTGGCGGCCATCACCCCCGTACCCGGCGGCGTGGGCAGCGTCACCACCTCCGTTCTCATCGGCCATGTGGTGGAGGCCGCCGAGCGGAAGCTGGGCTGAGGAGCGGCATGAAGGTTCTTAAAACGCTTCTCTCCGCCGTGCTGGCCGGCATGTGCATCGGCTTCGGCGGGGTGGTCTTCCTGGCGCTGGAGAGCAAGGTGCTGGGGGCATTCTTCTTCACCTGCGGGCTCTTCTGCGTCTGCACCTTCGGGCTGAAGCTCTTTACCGGCAAGGTCTGCTACGTCTTCCAGAACGGGCGGGACTACGCCCTGGAGCTGCCGGTGATCTGGCTGGGGAACCTCCTTGGCACCGTGCTGACGGCGTGGCTGATGAACGCCAGCCGCCTGGCTCCCTACGCCGAGAAGGCGGCGGGAATGTGCCAGGTGAAGGCGGAGGATGGCCTCGGCAGCCTCTTTGTCCTGGGCATCCTCTGCAACATCTTTATCTACATCGCCGTGGAGAGCTTCAACAAAAATCCCCACGAGCTGGGCAAGTACCTGGGGCTCTTTTTCGGCGTGATGGTCTTCATCCTCAGCGGCTATGAGCACTGCGTGGCGGACATGTTCTATGTTTCCGCCGCCGGCTGCTGGAGCGGCGATATGCTGCTGCGCATCCTGGTCATCACGGCGGGCAACGCCGTGGGCGGGGTGCTGCTGCCCCTCTGCCGGGGATGGATCGCCAAAAACTGACGGAAAAATCGGGAGAAAGAGAGAAGGAACGTTTCCATGACCTACGAGGAAGCACTGCGCTACTATGAGGAGACGGCGGTCTACGGCAGCCGTCTGGGCCTGGACCGGGTGAGGGAGCTGCTGGCCAAGCTGGGGGACCCTCAGAAGTCCCTGAAGTTCGTCCACATCGCCGGGACCAACGGCAAGGGCTCCACCGCCGCCATGCTGGCCGCCATCCTGGAGAAGGCCGGTTACCGGACGGGGCTCTACACCTCGCCCCATCTGCTGCGCTACAACGAGCGTTTCCAGGTGAACGGGAAAGAGATCGGCGACCAGGACCTGGCGGACGCCACCGAGCGGGTAAAGCAGGCGGCGGACACCATGCCGGACGCCCCCACCCAGTTTGAGCTGGTGACGGCCATCGCCTTCTGCCTCTTCCAGGCGGCAAAGTGCGATATCGTGGTGCTGGAGGTGGGCCTTGGCGGCCGCCTGGACGCCACCAACGTCATCGACGTGCCGGAGGCCGCGGTCATCACCCGCATCGGCCTGGACCACACGGAGATCCTGGGCGACACCGTGGAGGCCATCGCCGCCGAGAAGGCGGGCATCGTGAAGCCCGGCGGCGCCGTGGTCCTGGGGGACCAGGACCCGAGGGTCCGGGGCGTGGTGGAGCAGGTCTGCCGGGACCAGGGCGCGGCCCTCACCGAGGCCAACCTGGGGGAGGTCCGCTTCCACTCCAGCAGCCTGGAGTGCCAGCACTTCGGCTGGCGGCAGTATCCCGATATCCAGCTGGCCCTTTTGGGGGAGTATCAGCTGCAGAACGCCTGCACCGTGCTGAACACCGTGGAGACCCTGCGCAGCCGCGGCTGGCAGATCCCGGACGAGGCGGTGCTGGCGGGGCTGCGGGAGGTGGTCTGGCCCGGCCGCTTCGAGCGGGTCCGCAGGGACCCCTGGCTCATCATCGACGGCGGCCACAATCCCCAGTGCGCCCAGGCCATCGCGGCCTCCCTGCGGGAGTATTTCCCCGGGAAGAAGATCCTCTTCCTCATGGGCGTGCTGGCGGACAAGGACTTTGAGGGCATCTACGACGCCCTGCTGCCCCTGGCGGAGCGGATCTACGCCGTGACGCCGGACAGCCCCCGGGCCCTGACTGCGGACAAGCTCTGCGAGCGTCTGGCAGACGAGTACCATTTCACCGCCGCAAAGCCCTATGGCAGCGTCGCAGACGCCCTGAAGGCCGTGCTGGCGGAGGCGGGGGAGAAGGACGTCATCTGCGTCTGCGGCTCCCTCTACATGATCGGCGAAGCCCGGCGGGAGCTGGGCCTGCGCTGAAGTCCCGGCCGGGACTGCGCCCGGCCCTGAACCCCCTTACCCGGCAGCGGCCGGAGGACCATAGAAAAACCAAAGTGATGCAGAGTAGGGACGGCGCGTCAAGTGTCAGCGGATGGGAAGTTGCTGCTGAACGAAAAGCGGGAGGACCGCTTGCGTTGCCGCTTCCGCATCCACTGCCACGAGGAAATACCGCTCGTGGCCTCAAATTCAGGAGGCTAAGAAATGAAAACGAAACAACTGACCCTGGACGCCATGCTGGCCGCCATGTGTGCGGTGCTGGGCTACGTTGCCCTGGACATGGGAAACATCAAGATTACCTTTGAGAGCCTGCCCATCCTGCTGGGCGCCATGCTCTTCGGCCCGGTGGACGGCATGCTCATCGGCGGCATCGGGACCCTCATCTATCAGCTGCTGCGCTACGGCATCGCCATGCTGACTCCCCTCTGGATCCTGCCCTATGTGCTCTGCGGCCTTATCGTGGGCTATTGGGCCAAGAAGCGGGACTTCAGCCTGAGCGGCAGGGAGCGCATCAGCGCCGTGGTGCTGGCGGAGCTGGTGGTGACGGTGCTGAATACCGGTGTGCTGTATCTCGACAGCAAGCTCATGGGCTACTGGTTCCCGGGCTTCATCAGCGGGATGCTGACGCTGCGCCTGGTGGTCTGCGTCGTCAAGGCCGTGGTCTTCGCCCTGGTGCTGCCCAGCCTTGCCCAGGCAGCGACCCTGGCCCTCCGGGGCCGGAGACAGGCCCACTGACCGATCCTTCAGCGGAATGTGCCGCCGCCCTTCGGGGCGGCGGCGTTTTTTCGCGCCGGTTCCGGAAAAACCCGGCGGTGTGAGCGCCTGTGGGTGAGCGGACGTCGGACCGAAGGCGGTGAAGATCCTTTACGGCTTTTTTACGGAAAGGCGGAGAAACCGGGCCGGCAAAGCCGCGGATTTGTTGGAATCGCCAAGGGAAGGCTGAAAGATTTGTGTCCTTTCCTGGATTGACAGGGAATCATCATACATGTATAATAACATCATACAGGTATGACCTCACACCGGGAGCGCCCTGGGAGGGACGCGCTCTCCGGGGAGGCTGCGAAACCATCATCAAAGAGGAAGGAAGGCTCCTATGAATTTTGATTTCTCCTATCTGGACATCGCCTTTAAGAACGGCAGCGTCATCACCGTCAACGCCCAGGACGAGATCGCCCAGGCCGTGGGCGTGAAGGGCAACAAGATCGTCTTTGTGGGCAGCAATGAGGACATCGACCAGCTCATCGACGAAAAGACCCAGGTGATCGACCTCAAGGGCCGCACCCTGATGCCCGGTCTCAACGACTCCCACTACCATCCCATCCTCAACGGCATGATCGGCACCGAGCTGGACTCCGCCATGGTGGACACCGGCTTTGCCCGGGCCAAGGACATCCCCGCCCTGCTGGCCATCCTGAAGGCCGTCACCGACACCAAGGCCCCCGGCAAGTGGGTCTCCAGCATGGGCTTTGAGGCCACCCTCCTCAAGGAGCAGCGCTACCCCACCCTGGAGGAGCTGGACGCCATCGCCCCCAACAACCCCCTGCAGGCCCTGACCTGCAACGGCCACAACGCCATCTATAACTCCAAGGCCCTGGAGTATCTGAAGGTCTACACCGCTGAGGACGCCAAGAAGTACCCCGAAGGCGAGGTCGTGGTGGCGGACGGCAAGCTCACCGGCGAGGTCCGGGGCCACACCCACTTCTGGCTCTGGGGCCAGGTGGAGTACACCGAGCCCCAGCAGCGCAAGGCGGCCATGAAGTCCCAGAAGCAGTGCCTGGAGCTGGGCATCACCAGCGTGGGCGACATGGGCGAGTGCGACGCTCCCTCCTATCACATCATGCAGAAGATGTGCCGGGACGGCGACTTCAAGATCCGCTCCTACATGGCCCTGCACTCCATCTTCGGCAAGCACTACTCCCTGGAGGACAACGAGCACTGGATGAAGCTGGGCTTCGTCACCGGTCTCGGCGACGAGCACTTCCGGGTGGGTCCTTGCAAGTTCATGATCGACGGCGGCTCCGGCGGCCCCACCTGCTACACCCGCGAGCCCTACTCCCACGATCCCAGCGCCCCCTCTGAGCGCGGCTGGGAGCGGGAAGAGACCTGGGACTACATCAAGAAGGTGGACGACGCCGAGTGCCAGTGCACCGCCCACGCCATGGGCGACGGTGCCATCGAGTTCATGGTGGAGGGCTATGAGAAGGCCTTTGAAGCCTGCGAGGACAAGGAGGCCTTCAAGGCCCGCCGTCACCGCATCGAGCACTGCATGCTGGTGGACCAGGACCTCATCGACCGCATGGCCAAGATGAATATCTGCCCCTCCGTCAACGCGGGCCTGCAGATCCGCAACGGCAAAAACCTGGCCCGGTTCTACGGCCCCAAGCGGGAGAAGTTCCTGGGCGCCCTCAAGAGCATGATGGAGGCCGGCGTGGTCTGCTCCCTGCACTCCGACGCCCCCTCCGGCCCCGTGGGCTTTGAGATGATCGACGGTGCCGTGAACCGCTACGACCTGCGCCAGGGCTATCAGTGCGATATGTCCCAGGCCGTCACCGTGCTGCAGGCCATCCGCTGCTGCACCTACAACGCCGCCTACCAGTCCTACGAGGAGAAGATCAAGGGCAGCATTGAGGTGGGCAAGCTGGCGGACCTCATCATCTGCGACCGGGATATCCTGGCCATGGATACCCACGAGCTCCACAACGTCAAGGTGGACCTCACCATGATCGACGGCAAGGTGGAGTATCAGCGCGTCTGATCTCCCTAGGAAGAAAGATAGAAAGCACGCCGCCCGCCGCTTTGCGCGGCGGGCGGCTTCGCTCTCCGGGCTGGCCCGGAGAGGAAAAGATAAGAGAAAGGCGGAACGCGCGTGAATTTTGATTTCTCCTACCTGGACGTGGCCTTCAAGAACGGCAGCGTCGTCACCGTCAACGAGAGGGATGAGATCGCCCAGGCTGTGGGCGTCAAGGGCAATAAGATCGTCTTCGTGGGCACCAATGAGGATATCGACCGGCTCATCGATCCCCATACCAGGGTCATCGACCTTGCGGGCCGGAGCCTGCTGCCGGGCTTCAACGATGCCCACTTCCACCCCATCCTGAACGGAATGCTGGGCCCCGACATGGAGTGCGGCATGATCGATACCACCCAGAAAAACTGCAAATCCCTTGCCGAGATGCTGCAGATGATCCGGGACACCGCCAGGACCATCCCGCCGGGGAAGTGGATTTCCATGATGGGCTACGAGCCCCTGCTCTTCCCGGAGGGACGGCACCCCACCATCGAGGAGCTGGATGACTGCGCCCCCAACAATCCCGTCCACTGCATGCACGGCGGCGGCCACATCTGCATGTATAACCACAAGGCCCTGGAGTACCTGGGGGTCTATACCGCCGAGGACGCCAAGAAGTATCCCCCCGACGAGGTGGAGGTCATCGACGGCAAGCTCACCGGCATGGTCCGGGGCCACACCCACTTCTGGCTCTGGGGCCAGGTGGACTACTCCCCCGCCCAGCAGCGCAAGGCCGCCCTCAAGTCCCAGCAGAAGTGCTTTGAGAACGGCATCACGTCCGTGGGCGACATGGGCGAGTGCGACGCCCCCTCCTACCACACCATGCAGAAGCTCTGCCGGAACGGGGAGTTCCGGGTCCGGATCTATATGGCCCTGCACTCCATCTTCGGCAAGCCCTTCTCCCTGGAGGACAACGAGCACTTTTTGAAGCTGGGCTTTATGACCGGCCTGGGCGACGAGCATTTCCGGGTGGGTCCCTGCAAATTCATGATCGACGGCGGCACCGGCGGCCCCTCCTGCGCCACCCGGGAGCCCTACTCCCACGACCCGGAGCTCCCCCGGGAGCGCGGTTGGGAGCGGGAGGAATCCTGGGACTACATCAAGCGCATCAACGACGCCGAGTGCCAGTGCACCGCCCACGCGGTGGGGGACCTGGCCATCGAGTTCATGGTGGAGGGCTACGAGCGCTGCTTTGTGGAAAACCCCGAGCGGGTCCGCGCCCTGCGCCACCGCATCGAGCACTGCGTCATCGTGGACCCGGATCTCATCGCCCGCATGGCGAAGATGAACATCTGCCCCATCCTCCACACGGGCCTTGTGCAGATGCTGGGCAAGAACTTCTCGGAGTTCTACGGCCCGGAGCGCAACAAGTATCTCGAGGCCGTCCGCAGCATGCTGGACGCCGGCATCCACGTGGCCCTGCACTCCGACGCCCCCTCCGGCCCCGTGGGCGTCCAGGTCATCGACGGCGCGGTGAACCGCTACGACCGGTCCAAGAACTTCCAGTGCGACCGGACCCAGGCTGTCAGCGTACTGGAGGCCATCCGCTGCTACACCCTGAACTCCGCCTACGCCGCCCATGAGGACCACATTAAGGGCAGCATCGAGGTGGGCAAGCTGGCGGACCTCATCATCCTCTCGGACGACATCCTGGCCATCGACCCCATGGACATCCACAGCCTGAAGGTGGATCTCACCATGATCGACGGCGTGGTGGAGTACCAGCGGTAAGAGGCAGAGCGTCCCAAAGAGCAAGAGGGAGCCCCGCGGCGAAAAGCCGCGGGGCTCCTTCTTTTGCATTTTAGGGCGCTGTCCGGGGCCGCTCAGCTCCGGAAGGCCGCCTTCAGCTCCCCGGCGATCTCCTCCAGGGTGGCTCTGCCGGTGTCGAAGCGCTCCCAGAGCATCAGGAAGCCGTGCATCATGCCGCTGACCCGGCGGAGCTTCACGGGGGTGCCTGCCTGGGAGAGGAGGGCGGCGTAGGCTTCACCGTCGTCCCGCAGAGGATCGAACTCGGCGGTGTAGCAGAGGGCGGGGGCCAGGCCCGAGAGGTCCTTGGCCCGGCCGGGATTCAGGCGGATGTCATCAGGGTCCGCGCCCTTGCTGAGGTACTGCTCATAGAACCAGTCCAGCTGGGGCTGGGAGAGGACATAGCCGCCGTGGCCGAAGTCCTTCAGAGATTGGGTCTCCCGCAGCTCCAGAGCTCCGGTGGGGGCGTAGCAGAGGATCTGCAGCCGCAGGGGGGGACCCTTCCGGTCTCGGGTCAGCTGGGCCGCCACGGCGCTGAGACTGGCGCCGGCGCTGTCGCCCATGACGGCCAGCCTGCTGCCGTCGATGCCCAGGGCCATGGCGTTCTCATAGACCCAGCAGAGAGCCCGGTAGGCATCCTCCGGCGCGGCGGGGAAGGGGGCCTCCGGCGCCAGGCGGTAGCCCACGTTGAGGACCACCACCCCCGCGTCGCGGCAGAGCTTGCGGCAGATGGAGTCGTGGCTTGCGATGTTGTGGATTACGAAGCCGCCGCCGTGGAAGTACAGCAGGGCCCCGTGGCCGGTGAGGGCGTCGGGCCGGTAGACCCGGATGGGCATCTCGCCCCAGGGGCAGGGGATGGACTTATCCTGCACGGAGTAGACGGCGGGGGACTGGGCCTTGTCGTTGTAGACGGCGTCCACCGCCTGGCGGGTGCCCTCCACCGTGACGGCGCTCATGTCGGGGAGGGTGTTCAGGGAATCGCCGTAATAGGCTGCGACCTGGGGATCGAGAGGCATGGGATCAGCTCCTGTTCTGTGAGATTCGGGCGGCGCCCGCGCGGTCTGTTCTCTGATATTATAAAGGATGTCTGTCCTCTATGCAAGGGGAAGATTCCGCCCCGGCATCCGCCATTCCAAAGCGGCGCTTGCCAGGACGGGAGGGCATTGATAAAATAGGAGAAAAGCGCGGAAAATGTCGCCGTTTCCCCTTGCGTCTCCGGAAACTTTGTGCTAAGGTTATGCCTGCTGGGGAAAGCGGAAACGGTTTCCCGGTATATTTTTTGCCCTTGGGGCGAAGGATGGATCATTCATGGCAAAGCTGGACAACACCCACAAGGGCATCGCCCTGGCCGTCATCGGCCCGTCCCTCTGGGGCATCATGGGCATTTTCGTGCGCCGCCTCAGCGCCGCGGGCGTGGGCAGCACGGACATCTCCTTCCTGCGCTGCCTGCTGGCAGGCGCGGCGTTCTTCGTCATCCTCTGGTTCAAAAACCGGGAGCTGCTGCGCATCGACTGGCTGGGCATCCTCATCTGCATCTTCTACGGCGCCAGCTCCTACGGCGTGTGCTTCGTCACCTATAATGTGGCGGTGGAGCGGATCCCGGTGTCGGTGGCCACGGTACTGATGTTCATCAGCCCCGTCTGGGTCACCCTGCTCAACTGGCTGGTCTTCCATGAGAAGCCGGACAGGCTCAAGACCTTTGCCATCGCGCTCTGCTTCTGCGGGGCCATCCTGGTGGCGGACCTCCTCCACACGGACCCCAGCGCCCGGATGGACCCCGTCGGCATCTTCGCCGGGGTCCTCAACAGCTTCGGCATGGCGCTGCAGCTGCTGATCCCCCGGTACTTCGCCCAGCGCTACCAGAAGGACACCATGCTGGTCTACGGCTTCCTGGGGGCGGCGCTGGTGCTGGCCTTCCTCTCGGACTTCGGCCGCATCGGGGCGGGCATCACCGGCAGCGACGGGCCTGCCGTGGTCCTCTGCATCCTGGCGCTGGGCATCCTCTGCACCCTGGGGGCCAACGGCTTCTACGTAAAGGCCACCGCCTACATCGATACCACCTCCGTCAGCATCCTCTCCGCTCTGGAGGTGGTGGTGGGCAGCATCGTGGGCTTCCTGGTCTTCCACGAGTCCATGCGCCTCTCCCAGGTCATCGGCGCCCTCACCATCATGGTGGGCGCCCTGCTCCCCAACGTGCGGGAGAAGCTCCGCAGCCGGAAGACTGCCTGATGGAAAAACGGCCGCCGCCGGGACCGAGCGTTCCGGCGGCGGCCTCTCTTTTGGGGGCGATCTGCGAAAAAACCGGAGCGGCACTGCCGCTCCGGTTTGATTCATTCCTCCTGGAAGAGGGAGATCTGGGGGGCCTCGGCGGGCTCTGCCAGTCGGGCCAGGGCGCCCAGATAGGTCTCGCCGTACTCCCGTGTCCGCTTCTCGTACTCCTCCCGGTGGGATTTCTTCAGGTTCTCCACGTTGGAGTGGGTCTCCAGGTCAAGGGTCTTCTGGTTCTCCAGCACGATGAGGGCGATGTTGGAGCAGTGGTCCGCCACCCGCTCGAAATTATTCACGCAGTCGTTGAAAACGAAGCCCCGGCTGAGGGTGCACTGCCCGCTCTGGAGCCGGGCCACGTGCTGGGCCTTCAGCCGCTCCGTCAGGATGTCGATGGTGTCCTCCAGGGGCTCCACCCGGAGGGCGGCGTCCAGGTCGTTCTGGGTGAGGGCCCGGATGGTGAGGCCCAGGACCTCCTCCACCGCTCCCTCGCAGATGGCAAGGCTCTCATTTGCGATGGGGGAGAAGTGCTCCCCCCGCTGGGAGAGCTCCTGGCCCAGCTCGGCAATGTTCATGGCGTGGTCGGAGATGCGCTCTAAGTTGGTGAGACTCTGGAGCAGCATGGCGGAGTGGCGGTTCTCACTGTCCGAGAGGCCCTGGGAGGAGAGCTTCACAAGGTAGCTCCCCAGCTTGTCCTCGAAGCGGTCCACCCGCTCCTCCCGGGTCTCCACCTTGGCGAAGGCCTCCGGCCGGTACTCCATCAGCAGGTCCACCGCCTGGATGAGGTTTTTCTGGGCGGCCTTGGCCATCCGCTCCACGGTGGCGGCGGCCTGCTCCAGAGCCACGGGGGGATAGTTCAGGAAGCGCTCGTCCAGAAGGTCGGTCTCGAGAGCCTTCTCCTCCTCGTCCTCCGGTGCGTCCGGGAAGGCCCGGATGGCCATCCTTTCCAGAAGGCCCCGCAGGGGGAAGACCAGCAGCACCGCCGCGATCTTGAAGGCGGTGTTCATCTGGGCAATGCCCACGCTGGTGGCGGCTCCGGTGAGGAAGGGGAAGGGACCCCAGATGCCGTCTGCGATGAGGAAGAGGATCAGGAACATCCCGCCGCCCATCAGGTTAAAGAAGAGGTAGGAGAAGGCCGCCCGCTTGGCGTTCTTCTTGGCGCCGATGGCGCTGAGCAGCACCGGCACGCAGGCGCCGATGCCGCTGCCGATGATCATGAAGAGGGCGATGCGGCTGCCGATGGCCCCGGTGGCGCTGAGGGCCTGCAGGATGCCCACGGAGGCGGAGCAGCTCTGCAGCACCGCCGTCACGGCGATGCCGATGCCAATGGCAACGACGGGGTTTTCCACCACCGTCAGGATCCGCAGGAAGGACTCGCTCTCCTGCAGGGGCTCCATGGCGGCGGACATGGTCTTCATCCCGCTCATGAGGACGCTGAGGGCCAGCAGGATGACGCCGACATTCTTCTTGGCGGTGGTCTTGCCCGTCATGTAGAGGACGATGCCGATGACGGCCACCACCGCGAAGATGGTGGCGGTGGAGAAGAGGCTGGCCGCCCCGGAGGAGCCCACGCTGGCAAGGCTCAGAATCCAGCCCGTGGCGGTGGTGCCGATGTTGGCGCCCATGATGATGGCGATGGCCTGGGGCAGCTGCATGATGCCGGAGTTCACGAAGCCCACCACCATCACCGTGGTGGCGGAGGAGGACTGGATCACCGCCGTCACGAAGGCGCCCAGCAGCACGCCCTTGAGCGGCGTGGAGGTCAGGCGGCCCAGGGTGGTCTCCAGCTTGCCGCCGGCGACTTTTTTCAGGGAATCCCCCATGAGGGACATGCCGAAAAGGAAGAAGGCAAGGCCCCCCAGCAGGGTGATGATGGAAGCAAGATTCATTGGCGTGCATCCCTTTCGCTCTCGGTGCTCCGGCCTTCCGCCGGGGTGGATGAGTGCTGATACCCACTATTAGAGAAACGCATACAAATAATATTATACCACGCATTTTCCCCGGCACAAGGAAAAAAACGCGTTTCCCTGCTTTTTCGGCCCGCTCTCCTATCCGGGCCTGCCTTCCGGCAGAAAAAACGGGCAGAACGCCGAAAGGTCCGAACTTTCCTCTTGCCTTTTTCCCGGACATCGGGTATACTGAATTGGTAATACCTATCAAGAAGAATTTTTCCTGTGAGGTGTGAGTATGACCAACCACGACTACCCCGATCCTTCCCGGACCATCCGGCAGTACCTGCTGCAGGCCATGCAGACAGGCGAGTACGCCCACAGCGACCGTCTCCCCCGGGAGAGCGTCCTGGCGGAGAAGCTGGGCATCAGCCGCACGCAGCTGCGGGACATCCTGGCCTCCCTGGAGCGGGAGGGCTTCATCACCCGCCGCCACGGCGTGGGCACCCTCATCAACCGCTACGTCTTCAATGTCCCCACCCGCATGGACATCGAGGTGGAGTTCTCGGACATGATCCGCCAGAGCGGCCGCCAGCCCCGGGTGGACTACGTCCACGTGGAGGAGGACGCCGCCAGCGAGAAGATCGCCGCCCAGCTCCATCTGAACCCCGGGGACCCCATCGTCCGGGTGTCCCGCCTGGTCAGCGCCGACGGTGTCCCCGCCATCTACTGCGAGGACGTGGTGAACCAGCGCCTGGTGCGCCAGGGCGCCACCCAGCAGGACTATAAGCTGCCCATCTTTCACTTCCTGGAGGAATTCTGCCACGTGATCCCCTACCTGGACCTGACGGATGTCCGTCCCGCCGCGGCGGACGGCCATCTTGCCGCCATCTTCCAGGTGGCGGAGGGCACCCCCCTCCTGAACATGGACGAGGTGGACTACGACATCGACGGCAACCCCGTCTTCTGCTCCAACCAGTACTATGTGGATGGCATCATCCGCCACACCGTCATGCGCAAGAAGCTCTGAGGAGGGCAACATGGAGAAACTCGAACTGAAATACGGCTGCAACCCCAACCAGAAGCCCGCGTACCTCACCCGGGCGGGAGGCGGGGAACTGCCCTTCCGGGTGCTGAACGGCCGCCCGGGCTACATCAACTTTCTGGACGCCCTCAACGCCTGGCAGCTGGTGCGGGAGCTGCGGGAGGCCGCGGGCCTGCCCGCCGCCGCCAGCTTCAAGCACGTCTCCCCCGCCGGGGTGGCCCTGGGCCTGCCCCTGACGGCGGAGGACCGGAGAGCCTTCTTCGTGGAGACCGACGCCCCCCTTTCCCCCGTGGCCTGCGCCTACATCCGGGCCCGGGGGGCGGACCGCCTCTGCTCCTACGGCGACTGGGCGGCCCTCAGCGACGTCTGCGACGCCGATACCGCCCGCTACCTGAAAGATGAGGTCTCCGACGGCATCATCGCCCCGGATTACACCCCCGAGGCCCTGGAGATCCTGAAGACCAAGAAGAAGGGAAACTACAACATCATCGCCATGGACCCGGACTACGTCCCGCCCCAGCAGGAGCGCAAGGAGGTCTTCGGCATCACCTTTGAGCAGGGCCATAACTTCTGCCGGATCGACGAAAGTCTCCTGACCAACATCGTGACGGAGAACCGCGACCTGCCGGAGACTGCTCGGCGGGACATGATCCTGGCCCTCATCACGCTGAAGTATACCCAGTCCAACTCCGTCTGCTATGTCTATGGCGGGCAGACCATCGGCGTGGGGGCCGGGCAGCAGAGCCGCATCCACTGCACCCGCCTCGCCGGGGGCAAGGCGGACAACTTCTTCCTCCGCCGCCATCCCAAGGTCCTGGCCCTGCCCTTCCGGGAGGGCATCCGCCGTCCCGACCGGGACAACGCCATTGACTGCTACCTCTCCGAGGAGGAGCAGGACGCCCTTCTCGCGGAGGGGGCCTGGCAGCGGGTCTTCACGCAGCGTCCGGAGCCCCTGACGGCGGCGGAGAAGCGGGAATACCTCGCAAAGGTCACCGGCGTCACCGTGGGCAGCGACGCCTTCTTCCCCTTCGGGGACAACGTGGAGCGGGCCCGTCGCTCCGGCGCTTCCTACATCGTCCAGCCCGGCGGCTCCATCCGGGACGACAACGTCATCGGGACCGCCAACCAGTACGGCATCACCATGTGCTTCACCGGCCTCCGGCTCTTCCACCATTAAGGAAAGGAAACCCCTTGACTTTTCCCACGGTTGTGGTATCCTAACCGACAATAACGATTCAAAAGATATTTGAAAAATAAAGGATCGAGGTAACGCTATGGCTTTCTACTTCCAGGAACCCTCCCACACTTTCAGCGAGTACCTGCTGGTGCCCGGCTACTCCGGCCCCGACGCCATCCCCGCCAACGTCTCCCTGAAGACGCCGGTGGTCCGCTACCGCAAGGGGGAGGACTGCCCCCTCACCATGAACGTCCCCATGGTCTCCGCCGTGATGCAGGCCGTCTCCGGCGAGAAGATGGGTGTGGCCCTGGCGCGGGAGGGCGGCATCGCCTTCATCTATGTCTCCCAGCCCATCGAGGAGCAGGCGGAGATGGTCCGGCGGGTGAAGAGCTATAAGGCGGGCTTCGTGCCCAGCGACTCCAACCTCCTGCCCACCGCCACGTTGGGGGATGTGCTGGCCCTGAAGCAGCGCACCGGCCACTCCACCATGGCCGTGACGGCGGACGGCACTGGCACCGGCAAGCTCCTGGGCCTTGTCACCAGCCGGGACTACCGGGTGAGCCGCATGGGCCTGGATACCCCGGTCACGGACTTCATGACCCCCGCCGGGAAGATCATCTCCGCGCCTCTCGGCACCTCCCTGAAGGAAGCCAACGACATGCTCTGGGACCACAAGCTCAACGCCCTGCCGGTGCTGGATGGGAAGGGGAACCTCTCCTCCTTTGTCTTCCGGAAGGACTACGATACCCACAAGGACCATCCCCTGGAGCTGCTGGACGACCACAAGCGCTACGTGGTGGGCGCCGGCATCAACACCCGGGACTACGCCGAGCGGGTCCCCGCTCTGGTGGAGGCCGGGGCGGACGTCCTGGTGATGGACTCCTCCGAGGGCTACTCCTACTGGCAGCAGCAGTGCCTGGCCTGGATCCGCTCCAAGTACGGCGATACCGTCAAGGTGGGCGCCGGCAACGTGGTGGACGCCGAGGGCTTCCGCTTCCTGGCGGACGCCGGGGCCGACTTTGTGAAGGTGGGCATCGGCGGCGGCTCCATCTGCATCACCCGGGAGACCAAGGGCATCGGCCGGGGCCAGGCCACCGCCGTCATCGACGTGGCGGAGGCCCGGGACAAGTACTTTGAGGAGACCGGCATCTATGTCCCCATCTGCGCGGACGGCGGCATTGTCCAGGATTACCACATGACCCTGGCTCTCGCCATGGGCGCGGACTTCTGCATGCTGGGCCGCTACTTCTCCCGCTTTGACGAGAGCCCCTCTGCCAAGGTTCTCATCGGCGGCAGCTATATGAAGGAATACTGGGGCGAGGGCAGCGCCCGCGCCCGGAACTGGCAGCGCTACGACTTGGGCGGCGCCGCCAAGCTGAGCTTTGAGGAGGGCGTGGACTCCTACGTGCCCTACGCCGGCGCCCTCAGTGACGGCATGGCCACGACGCTCGCCAAGATCCGCTCCACCATGTGCAACTGCGGCGCCCTCACCATCCCGGAGCTCCGGGAGAAGGCCAAGCTCACCCTGGTCTCCGCCACCTCCATCGTGGAGGGCGGCGCCCACGATGTCCTGCTGAAGGACAGCGCCGCCGGAAGCCGCCGGGACTGAGCGATCCCAACCCCACAGTGAAAACCACCGCGGCGCGGGGCCGGTCCCCGCGCCGCTTTCCGGGTCAGGACCCGGGACAAAGGAAGAGGAGGCACCGCCATGCGATACTACGCCGCCCCCATGCAGGGCATCACCACCTGGCTCTGGCGCCGGACCCATCAGGAGATGTTCGGGGGCATGGAGAAGTACTACACCCCCTTTTTCTCCCCCACCAAGGACCGGTGCGTCCCGGAGCGGGACTGGCGGGACCTGGACCCGGCAGCCAACCGGGGCGTCTTCGTGGTGCCCCAGCTCATGACCTGCCGGGCGGAGGATTTCCTCTGGGCGGCCAAATACCTTGCGGACCTGGGTTATCCCGAGGTGAACCTGAACCTGGGCTGCCCCTCCGGCACTGTGGTGGCCAAGGGGAAGGGTTCCGGCTTCCTGGCGAAGCCCGACGAGCTGGACCGCTTTTTTGAGACGGTCTTCGCCGCGGATCTCCCCATCGCCATCTCCGTCAAGACCCGCCTGGGCCTCCGGGAGGAGGACGAGTTTCCCCGGATCCTGGCCATCTACAACCGTTACCCCATCGCGGAGCTGACCCTCCATCCCAGGGTGCAGAAGGACTTCTACCAGAAGCCCATCCACGAGGCCGCCTTCGCCCGGGCCCTGCCGGACTGCCGCCTGCCCCTCTGCTACAACGGCGAGCTCCGGACGGCGGCGCAGGTGGCGGACTTCCATGAGAAGTACCCCACCGTGGACCGTCTGATGTTCGGTCGGGGCATCGTGGCGGACCCGGCCCTGCCGCGAAAGCTTCAAGGCGGCGAGGCGGCCAGCCTGGAGGAGATCCGCCGCTTCACCGCCGCCCTCTATGAGGGCTATCAGGCTGCCTATGGCTCCCGGGGCCCGGCGGTGCAGAAGATGAAGGAGCTCTGGTTCCGCCTCATCGGCCTCTTCGATGAGCATGAGCGCTGCGAGAAGCGGATGCGCCGCCTCCGCTCCCCGGACGACTACGAGGCGGCGGAGGCCGAGATCTTTGCCGCCTGCCCCCTCCGCACCGAGACCGGGGACTTCAAGCCCTGAAAAAGAGACCGGGACTTCCCAAAGTCCCGGTCCTGTGCTATCATCAGAGAAAGAAATGGGCAAAACGCCCGGAAAGCGGGGAGAATACCATGCAGGCATTGGAGTTCGGCATCCTGAACGGCATCCAGGAGAGCTGCCGCTGCGCCGTCTTGGACGCGGTGCTGCCCTTCCTCTCGTCCCTCAGCGACCACGGGGAGATCTGGATCGCCCTGGCCCTGGTCCTGCTGCTGATCCCGAAGACCCGGCGCACCGGGCTGGTGCTGGCCCTGGCCCTGGGACTGGAGTTTGCGGTCTGCAACGGCATCCTGAAGCCCCTCATCGCCCGCCCCCGGCCCTGCGACCTCAACGACGCCATCCAGCTCCTGATCCCCCGGCCGGGGGACGATTCCTTCCCCTCCGGCCACACCGGCATCTCCTTTGCCGCCGTGGGAGCTCTTTTCGCGGCGAAAAGCCGCCTTGGGGTCCCGGCCTTCGTGCTGGCACTGATCATCGCTTTCTCCCGCCTCTACCTCTATGTCCACTGGCCCAGCGACGTGCTGGCGGGAGCCCTCCTGGGCATCCTGATGGGCTTCCTCGCGGAGCGCCTGGTCCGTCTGCTCCAGCACCGCCGTTCCCCGCAGGGATAAGAAAAACGCCCGGAACGTTCCTGTTCCGGGCGTTTGCTATACTTCACGCAAAGAGTTGGGCGATGGAGACTACCACGGGCATGGTCAGGACGGAGAGGAGGGTCTGGAAGGAGACCGAACTGGAAGCCAGTACGGGGTCCCGGCCGCAGTTTTCTGCTACCATGGCTACCAGAGCGGCCGGCGGTGCCGCCGCACAGATAATGGTAGTCATCAATACATCACCCCGGACACCCAGAAGGTGGAGAACTGCCAGCTCCAGTAGCGGCAGCACCACAAGCCGCAGCGCTGCGGCTATCCAGTTCCAGCGGTCGTGGAGGAGCTTCCCCAAGTCCGCGTGGGCCAGTTGGCAGCCGATGATGAGCATGGGAAGAGGTACGGCAATGCTGCCTAAGTAGTCCACAGTGTTTTGCAGTACTGGCGGCAGGCGAATCTGGAAAAGAAAGACGGAAAAGCCCAGCGCCATGCCGAGGATGCCAGGGTTCAGGAAGAGCTTTTTCAGCTGCAGGGGACCTTTTTCCTTTTGGAGATAGGTAAGGCCCAGGGTCCAAAGCAGGGCGGTGAAAACCAGGTTGTAGGCGGAGCCATAGAAGAGCCCGATGTCCCCCATTAAGGAGGCCAGCAAAGGATAGCCGATAAAGCCGCAGTTGGAGAAGACAGTACAGTTCACCAGTACGCGCTTGCTGCCTTCGTCGTGGGCGCGGATGCAGAAGTGGCTTACAAGGAAGTTCAGGATATGGACCAGCAGTGTCGTTCCCAGCACCAGAAGGAAATTGTGAATGAGATGGGACTCTGCTTCCATCTCAAATGCCCCGATGAGCATGCAGGGCAGGGCCAGGTAGAGCACCACGTTGGTGAAGGCCGGCAGGGCGGACCGGGGCAGCAGCTTGGTCTTGCCCAGGCAGTAGCCCGAGATCATCATGAGAAACAGCATGATGACCTGACCGCCTACGGTCATGAGATTGGAAAGCATGGGAAGCATCGCTCCTTTGTCGGGCAGAATGGCTGTCTGAAGAGGTCGGACCGCGGCAGACGTTACCAGTTTAACAGCTTTTTTACACCTGTCAAGCAAGGAACTTGTGCTGGACGGAAAAATGGTGTATACTACTTAAATTATCAAGTCAGCGCTCCCAGGCCTTTTGTCCAATTTGGCAGGGAGGAATGGAGGCATCCCATGAAGCTCATGGTCATCGACGGCAACAGCATCCTCAACCGGGCGTTTTACGGCATCCGCCCTCTCTCCACCCGGGATGGGCTCTATACCCACGCGGTCTTCGGCTTCCTCACGACCCTCCTCCGCCTGCGGGAGGAGGAGAAGCCCGACGCCCTCTGCGTCACCTTTGACCTCCATGCCCCCACCTTCCGCCACAAGGCGGAGGTGAGCTACAAGGCCACCCGCAAGCCTATGCCGGAGGAGCTCCGGGTCCAGGTCCCGGTGATGAAGGAGGTCCTGGACGCCCTGCGCATCCCCCGCTACGAGCTGGAGGGCTGGGAGGCCGACGACCTCATCGGCACCATCTCCCGCAAATGCGAGGCCGGGAACTGGGACTGCGTGGTGGTGACGGGAGACAAGGACTCCCTGCAGCTCATCACGGACCATACCAAAGTGAAGCTGGTCTCCACCCGCATGGGCCAGACCACCACCAAGGACATGACCCCGGAGACCTTCCGGGACCAGTACGGCTTTGACCCCATCCACATGATCGACCTCAAGGCCCTGATGGGGGACTCCTCCGACAACATCCCCGGCGTCCCCGGCATCGGGGAGAAGACCGCCATGGACCTCATCCAGAAGTACGGCAGCATCGACACCCTCTATGGGAAGCTCCCGGACATCGACGCCAAGCCCGCCGCTATCCGAAAGCTGACGGAGGGGGAGGCCGCCGCCCGCCGGTCCTACTGGCTGGCCACCATCGTGACGGACGCCCCCCTGGCCTTCGACCCGGAGGAGAACCGCCTTCAGCCCCCGTCCCCGGAGGCTTACCCCCTCTTCCTGTGGCTGGAGTTCGCCAAGCTCATCGAGAAGCTGGGCCTCCGGCCCACGGAGTCCCCCGCCCCGGCGGCGGAGGCCCCGGTCCTCACCGTCCGCTGCGAGCCGGTCACGGAGGAGAAGCGGGCCCAGGAGGTCCTGGCCCTCTTCCGGCAGGCGGAGCATGTCTCCCTCCTGGCTCTGCCGGACCTCTCCGGCGTCATGGTGGACTGCGCCGTGGGGGAAGGGGAGACCCTCTCCGCCGAGTTCTTCTTCGACCGCTACCAGGGGGACTGGAACGCCCTCCTCACAGCACTTTTCTCCGCCGACATCCCCAAGGTCAGCCACAATGTGAAGGACCTTATGCGGACCCTGCTGGAAAACGGTCTGCCCGCCGAGGGCTTTACCTTCGATACCGCCCTTGCCGCCTATCTCATCGACGCCACCTCCGGCAAGTATGACCTGCCCACCCTCTTCACCGCCTACTTCCACGGGGAGCTGCCGGCCCCGGCCCACCTGAGTCCGGACGCATTCTCCCTCCTGGGGGACGTCCCGGCGGCGGAGGCCGCCTTCCACAGCTATGTCAGCGCCGTGGACGCCCTCTATGAGACCCTGGCCCCCCTGCTGCGGGAGCGGAACCAGTGGGAGCTCTTCGAGACGGCGGAGCTTCCCCTCTGCCGGGTCCTGGCGGAGATGGAGCTCGCGGGCTGCCGGGTGGATAAGGGGGCCCTCGCGTCCTTCGGTGAGATGCTCTCCCAGCGGGCCGCCGCCCTGGAGCAGCAGATCTACGACCTCGCGGGGGAGAGCTTCAACATCAACTCTCCCAAGCAGCTGGGGGAGATCCTCTTCGGCAAGCTGGGCCTGCCCCACGGGAAGAAGACCAAGACCGGCTGGTCCACCAACGCGGACGTCCTGGAAAAGCTCCGCTACGAGGCCCCCATCGTGGGTGCCGTGCTGGAGTACCGCCAGTATGCAAAGCTCCGCTCCACCTATGCCGACGGTCTTCTGAAGGCCATGGACCCCGACGGCCGCATCCGCACCTCCTTCCAGATGACCGTCACAGACACCGGGCGCCTCAGCTCCCGGGAGCCGAACCTGCAGAACATCCCCACCCGCACGGACCTGGGGAGCGAGATCCGGAAGATGTTCATCCCGGCGGAGGGCTGCTTATTGGTGGACGCGGACTACTCCCAGATCGAGCTGCGGCTCCTGGCCTGCATCGCCGGGGACGAGGCCATGCAGCAGGCCTTCCGGGACGGACGGGACATCCACACCGCCACCGCCGCCCAGGTCTTCCATGTGGCCCCGGAGGACGTGACCCACGAGATGCGCCGCCGGGCCAAGGCCGTGAACTTCGGCATCGTCTACGGTATCTCCGCTTACTCCCTGAGCCAGGACATCGGTGTCACCGTGGCGGAGGCCAAGGACTATATGGAGGCCTACTTCGCCTCCTTCCCCGGCGTGAAAGCCTATATGGAGGCCGTGGTGGCCAAGGCCCGGGAGAATGGGTACGTGGAGACCCTTTTCCACCGCCGCCGGGACCTGCCGGAGCTGAAGAGCTCCAACTTCAACCTCCGCTCCTTCGGGGAGCGGGTGGCGCTGAATATGCCCATCCAGGGTACGGCGGCGGACCTGATGAAGCTGGCCATGGTGGCCGTCCGCCGCCGCCTGAAGGCCGAGGGCCTTCGGGCGGAGCTGGTGCTCCAGGTCCACGATGAGCTCATCGTGGAGTGCCCGGAGGCCGAGGCGGAGACCGTGGCAAAGCTCCTGGCGGAGGAGATGCAGGGCGTCGCCCACCTGGCGGTCCCCCTCACCGCCGAGGCCCACTGGGGCCGCAACTGGCTGGAAGCCAAGGGATAAAGGAGGAAGCAATGGAAGAGAAGAAGATGCACGTCTGCATCGTGCCCATGACGGCGGACCACCTGGACGAGGTGGCGGAGCTGGAACGCCTCTGCTTCAGCGTCCCCTGGTCCCGGAACATGCTGGCCGAGGAGCTGGAAAACGCCCTCTCCGCCATGCTGGTGGCCCTGGACGATCAGGGCCATGTGGCGGGCTACGCCGGGCTCCAGGTGATCCTGGACGAGGGCTATATCACCAATGTCGCCGTCCGGCCGGACTGCCGCCGCCGGGGCGTGGCCGGGCAGATCCTGCAGGTCTTCCTGGACTTCGCCCAGGCCCAGAACCTGGCCTTCCTGACCCTGGAGGTCCGGGCCAGCAACCAGGCCGCCATCCTGCTCTACGGCAGCCGGGGTTTCCGGGGCATGGGCCGCCGGAAGAATTACTACGAGCATCCCCGGGAGGATGCCATCATCATGACGAAGGAGTTTACCCATGGAAATGAGACTGCTGCGCGGGGATGAAATGGCGCTTTTCTATGACCGGGATCTGGACGACGCCTTTCCCGGGGCGGAGCTGAAGCCCCTCCGGGTGATGGAGGAGGCCCGCCAGACCGGAAAATACCACCCCTGGGGCCTCTTCGACGGGGAGGACCTGGTGGGCGGGGCCTTCACCTGGGAGTATGCCCCCGGCTGGGTGCTCTTTGACTACCTCTGCGTCGCCAGGCACCGCCGCAACGACAGTCTGGGGGCGCAGCTCATCGCAAAGCTCGTGGACTGTGAGCGGGGCAAGGTCCTCTTTGGCGAGTCTGAGGTGCCGGACTGCGCCCCGGACCCGGAGATGGCCCGGCGGCGTCTGGCCTTCTACCTCCGCAACGGCGCCCGGGAGGCGGGCTATGACATGACCCTCTTCGGCGTTCCCTACCGCACCCTCTACTGGGCGGAGGAGCCCCACAGCCGGGAGGAGATCATGGCCCGTCACCGCGAGCTCTACCAGCTGCGGCTCCGGGAGCCCCTTTACGGTCTCGCGGTGCAGATCCCCTGGACCCTGGCGGACGGTGTGCCGCCCAAGCTGAATTGGAAGGAACTGGAGGACAAATACGAATGAAGATTCTGGCCTTTGAATCCTCCTGCGACGAGACCGCCGCCGCCGTGGTGGAGGACGGGCGGAAGATCCTGTCCGACGCCATCGCCTCTCAGGCGGAGATGCACGCCCTCTACGGCGGCGTGGTGCCGGAGATCGCCTCCCGCAAGCATGTGGAGGTCATCGCCGCTCTCACGGAGCGGGCCCTGGCGGAGGCCGGCTGCACCAAGGACGACATCGACGCCGTGGCCGTCACCTATGCCCCGGGCCTCATCGGGGCCGTGCTGGTGGGCCTGAGCTTCGCCAAGTCCCTGGCCTATGCCTGGGGTGTGCCGCTGATCCCGGTGCACCATGTCCGGGGACACATCGCCGCCAACTACCTGGCCTTCCCGGATCTGGAGCCCCCCTTCCTGGCCCTGGCCATCTCCGGCGGCAACACCCTCATCGCCGATGTCCGGGACTACACCGATATCCGCGTCCTGGGCGCCACCCGGGATGACGCGGCGGGGGAGTGCTTCGATAAGGCCGCCCGGGTCCTGGGCCTGCCCTATCCCGGCGGCAAGCCCATGGACGAGCTGGCGCAGCAGTCCCGGGGCGGGGTCTATCCCCTGCCCCACGCCAGGGTCACGGGGGCGGAGCTGGACATGAGCTTCTCCGGCCTGAAGACGGCGGTGGTGAACCTGGCCCACCACGCCCAGCAGGTGGGGGAGCCCCTGGACCGGGCGGCGCTGGCCCGGGACTTCACCGAGGCCGTCAGCGCCGAGCTGGTGCCCCGGGCCATCCGGGCCCTGGAGCTCACCGGCTACCGCAAGCTGGCCGCCGCCGGCGGCGTGGCCGCCAGCACCATCATCCGGGCCCAGCTGCAGGCGGCCTGCGACGCCCGGGGCTGCCGGCTCTACCTGCCGCCCCTGTCCCTCTGCGGGGACAACGGCGCTATGATCGGCGCCCAGGGCTACTACGAGTTCCTGGCAGGCCGCACCGCCGGCATGGAGCTCAACGCCTATGCCACCCGTTCCCTGGACGCCCCGGCTCCCTGATTTTTTCCTGTGGAAAACCGAAAAGGAACGTGGAAAAGCGGCCCGAGGGCCGCTTTTCTGTTTGCGCAAACGACGTAAAACGGGGAAAATGAATAGGGAAGGCGGACCTTTCATTGCCTGTCAAGAAAATGTAAAGGGCCGGGACTTGCTTTTTTGACGCGGGCGGCAGAATGCGGTGCAAAAAGACGCTTGTCCAGAGGAAATTCCCTGAAAAAACGGAGAACTTGCGGAAGACGTGGGATTATGTAAAGGAAGAACAAGCGGGAAAAGGGAGGGAAAAAGGGGAGAAACGGACGTGGATAACTTTTGCGCGGCGTCGGAAACCGTTGAAAATTCACGCTTTCTCGCCTGTGGAAAACTCTGTGGACAATGTGAATAACTCTAGGTAGAAGAAAATTATCGGAGAACTTATGTCGCTGTCGCTTTCTCCGGCCTTCCGGGGGGCTTTCGGGAAAAATGTCAAAAAGTGTCGAATTATGGGAGAGGGTCCTTCCGTCCCAGCGGGGCACAGGCACCGGATTTCCGGCAGAATCACAAGGCGGGAAATGACGGCGGCACTGCAAGAATACGTTTTGTAATATCCAACCCTCCCTGCATACGCCGCCTGCGCGTCCGGTTGGCGGAAATGGAAAATTTCCGGCCTTGACGCAGAGGGAAAACTATGGTATCATGTTTCCTGCGCTTGATAGCGCCACGCTGGTGTAGCTCAGCTGGTAGAGCAACTGATTCGTAATCAGTAGGTCGCCGGTTCGAATCCGGCCATCAGCTCCAGGTCATGCTGCCAAAAGATGCAGCACGAAAAGACACCGCACGAAAGTGCGGTGTCTTTTCGCTTTATGCGAAGATTTCAGTTGGAAAAGTTGCGAAAAATTCGATTTCCAAATAATTGGCAGCGCCCGACGAGAGGCGCACAAAAAAGATGCAGAAGGCTGATTTTTCCAACTGAGGTGATCCGAACTCCGAGGCTATCAAAAAAGATTCAATAGGCCGCCCTGCCTTCCCCGCACTTTCGGGAAGGCAGGGCGGCCTTTTTCCGTCTTTGTCGCATTCGCTGCGTCTGTGTGGGATTCCTTGGTGGTGTTGGTGATCGCTTTCGCCATGGCTTTCGGGTAACCTTGCACTGCAATCAGACAAAGGCGGCGAGATCGCTGCGAAAATTATCTATTTACAATTTAAAGCGCCTGTGATATATTGAATAAAAAGTTGCGATATAACGATAAATCGATGATTATTTAACATTTAATCGTCATAAAAGTTATATTTTGATGACGGTAAAAATTTGCGTGCCCATGCGTCCTCCGCGCGTCCGGCTCCGGAGAGAGATCCGGGTCCTGCGCGGCTGGACACATTTCAGGATAGAGACCTTAGAAGGACAGGAGGAACCCACATGAAAAGACGATCGATTCAAAAACTGCTGGCGCTGGTCCTGGCGCTGACGATGCTGTGCGGTCTGACCGTCCCGACAGCGGCAGCGGGCCGGTCCGGCACCGACATCCTCTTTGAGGAGACGGACAGCAGCGCCGTTACGGCGGAGTTGCCTCTGCGGCAGCTGGAGGACGGCAGCGGGGAGTCCGGCCACCAGGCGGGGGACACCGTGCGTGTCTCCATCCTGCTGGAGGAGAAGCCCGCCCTGGAGCGCTACTCCCTGCAGGCCGTCACCGGTTCCAGCGCGGCGGTGCAGAGCTACCGCAGCCAGCTGGAGCAGCGGCAGGATCAGGTGGCGGCGGCCATCTCCCGCCAGGCATTGAACGGCAGCCGGCTGGACGTGGTCTGGAACCTGACGCTGGCCGCGAACCTCATCTCCGCCAACGTGAAGTACGGCCAGATCCAGGACATCCTGTCCGTGGACGGCGTTGCGGACGTGGTGGTGGAGCAGCGCTATGAGCCCATGGTGCTCTCCCGGAGCGAGGCGGCGGATCCCGCTATGGCCACCTCCGGCGCCATGATCGGCAGCGCGGCCGCTTACTCCGCCGGATACTACGGCGCGGGCAGCCGCATCGCGGTCATCGACACCGGCACGGACACCGATCACCAGAGCTTCGACGCCGACGCCTTCCTCTATGCGGTGCGGGAAGATGCGGAGAAGGCCGGCAAGACCGTGGCCGACTACGACCTGCTGGACCAGGCTGAGATCGCGGAGAAGCTGACGCAGCTCAACGCCTACAAGGAGAATTCCTCCGTGACGGCGGAGAAGCTCTACGGCGACGCCAAGCTCCCCTTCGGCTACAACTATGTGGACGGCGGCTATGACATCACCCACGACGGCGACAGCCAGGGGGAGCACGGCTCCCACGTGGCGGGCATTGCCACCGCCAACCGCTACCTGAAGGACGGGGACAGCTATGTCTCCGCGCTGGAGAGCGTCCATGTGCAGGGCGTTGCCCCGGATGCCCAGCTCCTGACCATGAAGGTCTTCGGCAAGGGCGGCGGCGCCTATGATTCCGACTACATGGCCGCTATCGAGGACGCCATCGTCCTGGGGGCGGACGCCGTCAACCTGTCCCTGGGCTCCGGCGGCCCCGGCAATGCCTCCAACAGCACCAAGGCCTACCAGGCCATTCTGGACGGCCTCACGGAGAAGGGCGTGGTGGTCTGCATCTCCGCCGGCAACTCCGGCAGCTGGGTGGAAAACTCCCAGAACGGCGGCTACCTCTATGCTGACGATGTCAGCCTGCAGACCAACGGCAGCCCTGGCAGCTACACCAATTCCCTCTCTGTGGCTTCCGCCGACAACGACGGCATTACCGGCGATTACCTGACGGTGGACGGCAGCAGTATCTTCTTTACCGAGGGCTCCGGCCCCAAGAACCGGCCCCTCTCTACCCTGGCGGGGCAGACCCTGGACTATATCCTCATCCGCGGCTACGGCACGGAGCGGGATCTCATGTATCTGGAGGACGAGGGCGTGGATCTCACCGGCAAGGTGCTGGTCTGCTCCCGCGGCTCCATCAACTTTGCCGACAAGGCCGCCAACGGCGCCAAGGCGGGGGCCGCGGCCGTCATCGTCTATAACAATACCGACGGCACCTTTGCCATGGACCTCTCCAGCTACAACGGCACCGCGCCCTGCGTCAGCATCAGCCAGGCGGACGGCGCCATTCTGAAGGCCGCGGCGGAGGAGAAGGGCGATTATACGACCTATTATGAGGGCAGCCTCACGGTGGCGGAGGGCGTCGGGACCCAGGTCTACCACAGCGAGTATTACGATGTCAGCGACTTCTCCTCCTGGGGCATTCCCGGCAGCCTGGAGATGAAGCCGGAGATCACCGCCCCCGGCGGCAGCATCTACTCCGTCAACGGCGCCGTGAAGGGCGGCCAGGCCTACGAGACCATGTCCGGCACCTCCATGGCCGCGCCCCAGGTCACCGGCATGGCGGCTCTCGTGGCTCAGTACATCCGGGAGACCGGCCTGGATCAGAAGACCGGCCGCTCCACCCGCTATCTCGCCCAGAGCCTGCTGATGTCCACCGCCCAGCCTCTGCTGGACGGCAGCACCGGCTCCTACTGGTCCGTGCTGCAGCAGGGCGCGGGGCTTGCCAACGTGGGCGACGCCATCGCGGCGGAGACCTACGTCGCCATGGGCGACGACGCCACCGCCTCCTCTGCCGACGGCAAGGTGAAGGCGGAGCTGGGTGCGGATAAAGGGAAGTCCGGCGTTTACCGCTTCACGTTCAGCCTGAAGAATCTGACGGACGAAGCCCGGAGCTACGCCCTCTCGGCAGAGCTCTTCACCCAGGATACCTTTACGTATGACGGTGTTTCCTATCTGGATGCCGCCACCACGCCGCTGAGCGCCGGCGCGGTCTTTGCCGTGAACGGGGAGACCCTCAGCGCCGGCAGCATCCCGGACTTCAACGGTGACGGCAGCGGCGATGCCGCGGATGTGGACGCTCTCCTCGCCTACGTGGCCGGGAGCCGCGGGAGCATCGTGTGCGCCGACGAGGCTGATTTTGACGGTGACGGCACCGTCACCAGCTACGATGCCTATCAGTGGCTGCAGCGGGCGGGCCTTGCCGTGACGGTCCCGGCCAGCGGCTCCGTTACGGTCTCCGTGACCCTGAAGCTCAGCGACAAGAGCCAGCTGGCAGACACGCCCAACGGCGCGTACATCGAGGGCTACGTTTTCGCCAAGGCCCTGCCCACCGCCGAGGGGACCCTCGGTGTCAGCCACTCCATCCCCGTGCTGGGCTACTACGGCGACTGGAGCGCGCCCTCCATGTTTGAAAAGGGCAGCTACACCGCCTATGCCTCCGGCAGTGAGACCCGGACGCCCTATGTGGGCAGCGAGTATGCCAACTATGTCGCCATTCAGTACGCCGGAAAGAGCGGCAGCTACTACTTCGGCGGCAATCCCATCCTGACGGAGGAGACCTACGATCCCGCCCGGAACGCCCTGAACTCCGTCAACGGCGATCAGCTCACCAAGGTGGGCTATACCCTCATCCGCAACGCCGCGCAGGTCATGCTGAGCCTGGAGAGTGACGGCGGGAACCGCTGGGAGAAGGACATCCGGGACCTGGACGCCGCCTACTACTATGTGAACGGCAGCCGCTGGATGAACACCGGCTACAGTGCCGACCTCCTTCTGAGCCCGACGGGCGTCCAGGAGGGCAGCCGCTATACCCTGAAGCTCCAGGCTGCCACGGAGTATGACGTGAGGGAGGACGGCATCGTGGATTGGAACGCGCTCGGCGCCGGTTCCACCCTGGAGATCCCCTTCGTCATCGACAATACCGCCCCGGTCCTGACGGCGGCGGGGCTGGAGGGCGACCAGCTCTCCGCGGAGAGCGGCACCAAGACCCTGACCCTCAGCGTGGAGGAAAACCAGTATCTTGCGGCGGCGCTGCTCTATACCGCCGACGGCAGCATCTGTCTGCGGACCATCGATCCCCAGCAGAAGAACGCCGGAAGGGTCCCGGACCTGACCCTCACCACCGAGGGACTGGCCGACGGTGTCTACCTCCTGCAGCTCTATGACTACGCCATGAACGTCAGCACCTACCGGCTCTTCCTGGGCCAGGGCGCTGCGGACACGGCGGAGAGCGTCACCGTTTCCCCCGCCGCGCTGAAGCTCCTGCCCGGCGAGTCCCAGCGCCTGACGGCCAGCGTGCTGCCGCTCTCCGTGAAGGACAGCAGCGTCACCTGGTCCAGCAGCGATGAGACCGTCGCCGCCGTGGATGAAAACGGCACCGTCACCGCCGTGGCCGAGGGCAAGTGCACCATCACCGCCGCTTCCAACCTGACGGATACCGTCACCGGCAGCTGCCAGGTGGAGGTCTTCACCCTCAGCAAGACGCTCAATGCCGTGGTCTGGGGCAAGAACGAGGATGCCCAGTGGGCCTCCTTTGAGACCGCCAAGCTCCCGGCGTACACCCCCCTCACCTCCGGTGAGCAGAGCGTGAAGCCCGTGGCCGTTACCTATGATGAGACCGGCGTCCTCTACGCCGCCGACATGGAGAGCGACGGCTCCGGGGCCACCCTCTATACCGTCGATCCGGAGAACGGCTTCGCGGCCACGGAGGTGGGCAGCACCGACGCCTGCTTCTTCGCGGACCTTGCCCAGGCGCCCACGCTGGGGGTCCTGATCGCGGTCTACGGCTCCTACCTCGTGGCGGTGGACCCCGCGGACGGCAGCGTGCTGGGTGCGCTGGAGCTCTACTCCAACGCCATGGTGGGCATCGCCTACTGCGGCAGCTTCTACAGCAGCTACAATAAGTGCTGGCTGGATTCCTACCTGCTCCTGGACTCCGCCGGCAATGTCTACCGGCAGAATCTGACCCTGCTGAACGGCAAGTTCTCCTATACCGACGACGGCGAGACCGGCCTCCTCTTCCGCGCGGACGCCGATGTCAACGCCATGGAGTACTTCTCCTCCGCCTACTATGACGGGGAGTACCTCTACTGGTCCGTCTACGACCAGGACAGCAATACCGCCCGGATCTTCGCCATCGATGTGTCCGGCGAGCGCTGCTATGACCTCGGCAGCTTTGAGGAGGATGTCTGGCCGGTGGCCGGCCTCTTCGAGCTGGCGGACGGCAGCGTCCAGGGCGACAGCGCCCTGAAGGAGATCCTGGGCGTGGAGGATTCCCCGCTCCAGGCGGACGCCTTCACCGACGCGGTGGCGCCTCTGGCAAAGGAGATCCCCGGCGGCAGCCTCAACGCCGTGTCCGGCAGCGCCGCGCCCCAGTCCGCCTCCGAGCTGGTGACGGGCGAGGACGGCAGCACCGTCATCCTGCAGCTCGCTGCCAAGGACGCGGAGGGCAATGACATCGCCGCCCACAGCGGCAAGCTCACCGTTTCCTATGATGCTTCTAAACTGGCTCTGGCCGAGAACGGCGTCACCGTGTATGCCGCCCACTCCGGCGTGAACGGCAGCGACGGCGAGATCACCATCGCCTATGCCGACCTGGACGGCTTCGCCGCCGGGCAGGCCGTGGCCGCCCTGCGCTTCACCGTGACGGATGCCGAGGGCGCGGAGCTCACGGTCCGGCACCTGGAGGTCAACGACAGCCTGAACGGCGCCTATACCGAGACCATGCCCGTGACGGCGGAGGCCAGCACCCACCTGAATGTCACCCACGTCGCCAAGGTGGCCGCCACCTGCGTCAGCGAGGGCAGCATCGAGTACTGGTACTGTGCCGACTGCGGCAAGTACTTCCGGGACGCCGCCTGCACCCGGGAGATCGCGGACGGCTTGGATGGGACTATCCTGGAGATCCAGGAGCATGAGGACCCCGAGTATCCCACGGCCCTCACCCAGGTGAAGGCGGCAGAGGCCACCTGCACCGACGACGGCTACACTGAGGATCACTGGTACTGCGGGCTCTGCGGCAAGCGCTTCTCCTTCGATGAGGAGGAGTGGGTGCTGACGGAGCTGGATCCCGATGAGATCGTGATCCCTGCCCTGGGCGGCGAGCACCTGCGCACCGTCCGGGACGCCAAGCCCGCTACCGCCGAGGAGGCCGGCTACACCGGCGACATCTACTGCAGCCGCTGCGGCATCCTGCTGGAGAAGGGCCGCATCCTCCCCAAGCTCAGCACCAGGACGCTGGACGAGGCCCTGAATGCCAAGGGTGGCGCCATCCACTTTGAGACCAAGGGCGCCTATCCCTGGACCGTGGCGGAAGGCGGGGACGAGGTCTACGCCGTTTCCACCAACGAGAACATCTGCGAGACCGGCGGTACCCTGACCACCCGGGTCCATCTGGACAAGGGCCAGGCCCTGACCTTCCTGTGGAAGGCCAGCGGCGCGGTCTATGCGGATGCCATCGTCTTCACCGTCAACGGCGCGGGCATGGCCAACCAGTACGTCCAGGACGAGGGCGACGCCTACTTCGGTACGCCGGAGGACGATGAGTTCCCCTGGGTCACCGGAACTTACGCGGCCGCCGCGGCAGGGGAGTATACCTTTGAGTGGGTCTTCCTGAAGGGCGACGAGGAAGACGGCGGCTACGACGGCGGCCATGCCTGCCTGGACGAGATCCAGGTGGTGGACGCCGAGATGACCACCGTCACCTTCACCGCCGGGGACCACGGCAAGTTCACCGGGAAGAGCGCCTCTCTGACCGGCGGCACCTTCTCCGCCGACGGCAGGACCTATACCATCTCTGTTCCCGTGGGCTACAAGCTCCAGGCGGCGGATATCCCCGCCGTGGTGCCGGAGCAGGGCTATCAGATGCTCAGCTGGTTCCAGGGCGAGAGCGACTGGGCCATCGTCCCCGCCGGAAAGTATGTGAAGGGCGAGGCTGTCTACACCGCGAAGTTCGCCAGATCCGGCAGCGGCACGGCCTCCGTCACCCTGGAGAGCCACAACGTCTTCCCCGACGGCGCGGGCTACCAGATGCTGCTGGACAGCACCCATCAGGCGGCCAGGTACTATAACAGCATGAACCTCATCACCACCACGGATTACCGGGAGCTGGCGGACTACAGCATCCCCGCCGTGCCCATGAACGCGGACGGCCATGGCCTGCGGGATTCCGACGTGGCCATCGCCCAGGTGAAGGACGGCGCGGTGACCCTCTCCGTCCCTGCCGGGATCTACGACTGGGCGATCCTCTACCCCTATGTGGACGGCGACCAGTATCTGCTGATGGCCATGGACCTGGACTATCCCACCTATGTGGATGACTTCACCTTTGCCCCCGGCTATACCTATCACTTCACGGCCTATGTCAACGAGGACGGCCGTCACGACAGCGTGAAGCTGGAGATCACCCAGGGTGAGACCCCGGCGGATGCAGTGAAGGATATCACCGTCCGCTTCGTGGCCGGGGAGCACGGCACCCTGACCGGGACCACCGAGTATGCCGCCCTTTCCACCACCGCTCTGCGGCCCGGCAAGACCCCCAAGGCCATCCCGGACGAGGGCTACGTCTTCACCGGCTGGGAGCCCGCCTATCAGGGCGGCGTCACCGTGAAGGGCGACGTCACCTACATCGCCAGGTTCGAGGAGGCCGGTGATTCCGCCACCATCGTGCTGGAGGCCCGCGGCATCCGCGAGAAGCTCCGCACCCTGCTGATGCAGTATTACGCGGATCAGGGCCTCGGCGGCGATATGCTGGAGCGGTATGTGGAGGACTCCCTCCAGGCTCAGTACGCCTATGCCATGCTCTTTGACGCCGATGCCACCGCCCGCAGCGACTCCACCTTCACCATCTATCAGGGTTCCTGGACCTTCCAGGTCAGCGGCGACCTCAGCGCCGAGCAGATGAGCGCCTTTGAATACCTCCTGCCGGAGGGCTTTGACGGCACCCTGACCACCGACGCCATGCTGGACGGCACCGACGAGGGCGGCGAGATCACTCTGAAGATCCCTGCCGGCACCTATGACGTGGTGGCCCTCAGCCGCAGCGCGGAGCGCGGGCTCTTCAGCTCCCTCAGCAATGTGGACAACGAGGACTTTGTCAAGGGCTACGGCGAGTATACCTTTGAGCCCGGCAAGACCTATCATTTTACCGTGGACTATTCCCTGGAGAAGGTGAAGTACGGCTGGGAGACCATCGACTATCCCTGCGAGCTGCTCCGCCTCACCGTGACGGACAGCGAGCCGGAGACCCCGGTCACTCCCGTGACCCCGGGCAAGCCCGCGCAGCCTGCGGAGCCCACCCTGCCCTTCACCGATGTTTCCAAGGATGACTGGTTCTATGCCGGCGTTGCCGATGTCTACGGCTAGGGCCTGATGCAGGGCGTGGAGGAGACCCTCTTCGCGCCCGATGCCTCCCTGACCCGGGGCCAGGCCGTGACGATCCTCTACCGGCTGGCGGGCACCCCCGCGGTCTCCGGCAGAAACCCCTTCCGGGATGTGGCTGCCGGCTCCTACTGCGAGGATGCCGTGATCTGGGCCAACGCCAAGGGCATCGCCCAGGGCTATGACGCCGTGACCTTCCGGCCCGGCGAGGCCATCAGTCGCCAGCAGTTCGCCGCCCTGCTCTACCGCTATGCCAAGACCTGCGGCCAGGGCTTCCAGGGCAGCTGGTACTTCCTGCTGGACTATCCCGATGCCGCCCGGGTGGCATCCTATGCCGACGAGGCCATGCACTGGTGCGTCACGAAGGGCGTGATCCAGGGCACGGCGGACAAGCGCCTTGCGCCGGAGGCCACTGTGACCCGGGCCCAGGCCGCTGTCATGCTGCAGCGTTTTTCCCAGGTCCTGAAGGGCTGAACTCCCGGGGAATCGCCCCCATACCCCTGCAAAAACGCCGGGGCAGGCACGCTGCCTGCCCCGGCGATGATTTTCCTCCCTTGCGCGGCACAGGCTCCGGTGCTATAATAACCGGAAACAGCAGTCTGGCCGGAGAGGGGGGCCTGAAATGGGGATCGATATGAAAAGAAAAATTGACCCGGCGGCGGAGTGCATCCGCTACCTGACGCAGAAGTACTGCGTCCCGGACCCGCCGGATTCTGTTGTGGTGCAGAACTGCCGGGATTTTGCCCGGAGCTACCGCATCCCCCAGGCGGAGCTGGAGGAGCTCACCGCCCCCCTCCTGCCGCTGGAAGCGGAGCTGGACCAGGCGCTGTCGGAGCACCGTTCCCTCTGGGAGGAGATGTTCTACCCCGGGGCGGAGGAGGAGAATCTTCTGGCCTGGGGCCTTTACATGCTGGCCCGCCAGGGCGGGCCGGAGGCGCTGCCGCCGGAGACACTTCGCCGCCGGCTGATGGCGTTCCTGCTGACCCGGGAGCTGGACGAACTGGCGGAGATCCGGGATCTGGCGGGGCTCACGGCCTTCCTCAATGGGCAGACCTGCGGCATCCGCACCAAGTGGATCTGCCTGCAGATCTGGCAGGACCCCCTGGTCTATTGGGACCGGTACTGCCGGATGGCGGCCCTGGCGGAGGAGGTCTTCGCCGCCCACCGGGAGGCTCTGCAGCCCCTGGCGGACCAGGCGCTCCAGTGGCTCAGCCAGCGGCTGGAGGCTGACAGCGGCCTCATGTGGAACGAGCTGGAGATGGAGCAGGGAACGGACGAGGTGGTGGTAGCGCCCCTCTGTCTGGAGTTCAATGCCCTGGGCATCGTCTGGGACGAGACCCAGCCGGAAGCCCCGGCCTGTCAGTTCGTGGGGATCCTGCGGCCCCAGGTCCAGGCCCTGCGGGAGAGCTGCGGCAGCCGGGCGGAGCAGATGGCCGAGCAAATGAAGATCGTGGCGGACAAGAGCCGCCTGGAGATCCTGATGGCTCTGCGGGCCGCGCCCCTCTGCGGGCAGGAGCTCAGCCGCCAGGTGGGGCTCTCCGCCGGTACCATCTCCCACCACATGGCCTGTCTTGTGCGGGAGGGCTTCGTTGCCATGAGCAAGCGGGGCAGCCGCGTCACCTATGAGCTCCGCCGGGGAAAGCTGGAGGAGCTCCTGGACGCCCTCCGCGCCTCCCTGATCTGAAGGAAGATGCCCCCGCCTGATCCCGCTGCGTCCCAGCAGCAGATAAGGCGGGGGCATTACATGCTGGGGCAGGTTTGATAGCCCGGGCCTTGAACACTGCGGTGGAGTACAGCGGCGCAGAGCGGACCCTGCAAAAGCCCCTCTCTGGGATTTGCGAGAAGCTTTCTTCGGAGACTGATCCGGCAGACGACAAAGAGGAGAACATTCAGGATATCTGGACTGCATCGGGCACTGGAGGATGCTGGCGGAGGGGGATATTGTCATCTGCGTGCCGGCTGCAGCGGGGCGCGGGCGCTGCCTCTGAATGCAGAGCGGAGGCCCCAAAAGACAACTAAATATTACCAAAAAGCGGAGCCGCTTCCTGGCTGTTCCGCTTTTTTTCGTCCGGGCGTTCGGGGCGTTTTCCGGCCCGTCGCTCCGGCGGAGTGACGGGGAACAGGGGCCTGTTCCATCCGCCGGTGCGGTGGAGAAAGAGGCCTTTTCTGGAAGAAAAAATGGGAGAAACCGGGCTTTCAGAAGGGCCTTGGACGGCGCGGCCGCCCGGTCCTTACGCCATTTTCCGGAGTGAGAACGATATTAGGAGGACTGCTATTCATATTTATCCAGAGAAAACGAGAGGACATCCAAGGCAGGAACTGTACACGGAAGAGGGACAAAGAAAAGAGAAAAAGGCGACGCCACAAGAAAGTACATCCATTTAAAGCGTTACGCAAGTAAGATATTTACAGTTCGTTTTCCGTGATTTTCCTGGAATTTATACTGGAAAGTAAACTTATGAACAGAATGTGAAAACATACAAAATCGGTATGATTTTTTTGTAAAATTCATGGAGAAGATGGCCGTTGACTTGGAAAACTGTCCGTGGTATAAAAATTAGCAAGATTTTTTATTCAGATAAAAGTGGTCAGCATGTCCGCCGGCAACTCCGGCTACTGGGCAGAGAACTCCCAGACCAGGTACCTCTACGCCGACGATGTCTCCATGCAGACCGACGGCTCCCCCGGCTCCTTCACCAACTCCCTGACGGTGGCCTCCGTGAATAACGACGGCTTCACCGGCAGCTACTTCACCGTGGGCGGCCGCCTGGTGGGCTACACCGAGACCAGCTACAAGAACGCCGCCTTCGCCACCCTGAAGGGGGAGCAGAAGTATGTCATCCTGCCTGCCGGTGTTGTCGGCAATGCCAGCGACTTTGAGGGCATCGACGTCACCGGCAAGGTGGTCTTCGTCCAGCGCGGCAGCATCGCCTTCACCGACAAGGCGGCGAACGCCGTCAACGCCGGCGCCATTGCCACCGTTGTTTACAACAACGCCTCCGGCACCATCAACATGGATCTCTCCAACTACACCAAGACCGCGCCCTGCGTGTCCATCACCGAGGCGGACGGCCTGGCCATCTGGGAGGCTTCCACCAAGTCGGAGGACGGCAAGTATGCCACCGGCACGATGACCGTTGCCGACGGCGTCGGCTCCGTGGACTACGGCTCCGATTACTACACCATGAGTGACTTCTCCTCCTGGGGCGTTCCCGGCAGTCTGGAGCTGAAGCCTGAGATCACCGCCCCCGGCGGCAGCATCTATTCCGTCAACGGCGCCCACAAGGGCGACGGCGCCCACGACAGACACGATGCCTACGAGACCATGTCCGGCACCTCCATGGTGTCTCCCCAGGTGGCCGGTATGGCTGCCGTGGTGGCCCAGTACATCCGGGAGAACGGCCTCGCCGCCAAGACCGGCCTCACCGTCCGTCAGCTCACCAACAGCCTGCTGATGTCCACGGCGGAGCCCGTCATTGAGGAAGCCACCGGCCTGCCCTACTCCGTCCTGAATCAGGGCGCGGGCCTTGCCAACGTGGGCAGCGCCATCACCGCCGGTTCCTACGTCCTGGTGGACAGCAACCTCTCCGGCACCGCCTCCGACGGCAAGGTCAAGGCCGAGTTCGGCGACGATCCGGAGCGCACCGGCGCGTACAGCTTCGGCTTCTCCCTGAATAACCTCACCGATGCCGCCGAGAACTACACCTTCTCCGCGGAGCTCTTCACTCAGGATATCTTCGAGGATGTGTACAACAAGGCCGGCGACACCGCCGACTTCCTGGACACCCGGACGGCTCCCCTGGCCGCTGGCGTGACCTACACCGTGGACGGCAAGACCTTCGTCCCCACCGCCGCGGTGGAGGCGGATGTCAACGGCGACGGCGTCACCGACGCCCAGGATGCCCAGTGCATCCTGGATCATGTCACCGGCGTCCACGAGGAGAGCTGCACGGCCTGCAACCTCACCGTGGCCGACCTCAACGGCGACGGGGCCGTCACCTCCTACGACGCGCAGCTCCTGCTCAAGGGTATGACCGCCGCCTCCGTGGTGGTTCCCGCCGGCGGCAAGGTGAACGTCACCGTCAGCATCCGGCTCACCGAGACCCAGAAGGCCCAGCTGGATGCCGCCTATCCCAACGGCGCTTACGTGGAGGGCTATGTCTACGCCGAGCCCGCCAATACCCAGGACGGCGCCATCCTGCCCACCCACTCCATCCCCCTGCTGGGCTTCTACGGCAACTGGTCTGACGCCTCCATGCTGGATACCGCAACGACCGTGGAGCAGCTGTATGGCGACGACCGCCCCACCTATCTGGGCCTGTCCAGCTATACCAACTACAACACCGTCAAGTATCCCGGCGAGAAGAACGAGACGATCTACACCGTCAACCCCTATGTCGTCGAGGACGAGATCCCCTATGACCGGGCTGCCATCAATTCTGCGAGCACGCTGGCCAAGTATTACATGTCCGTCATCCGCAACGCGGCTGCTGCTGTGTACTTTGTGAAGGATGCGGCCACCGGCGAGATCGTGTACATGGGCGGCATCACGGAGCAATTCTCCGGTGCCTATTACTACACCAACGGCGGCAAGTGGCAGAACACCGCGGCTTCCCTCACCGCCAACCAGAAGGTCTCCTCCCTGGGCTTCAAGGAGGGCGACAAGTTCACCGCCGGTGTTGTCCTGATCCCCGAGTACTATGAGCAGGGCGACACCCTGACCGAGGAGCAGGTCGCTGAGCTCATCACCTCCGGCAAGCTGGGCGACGGCGCTTACTTCGCCAATACCTACACCGTGGATAACACCGCCCCCGAGGCCGTGCGGATCTACAAGGATCTCCAGACTGGCGAAGTTACCGTCCTGGTTCAGGATAACCAGTATGTGGCTTTCGTCGGCATTTACAACGCCAGCGGCAAGAAGCTCTTCACCAATGCGGACGGGATCCAGATGGCTGGTACGCCGGAGCAGACGAAGGCCGGTGAGCTTTGCGCGCTGACCTTCCCCCTGGATGATACCGCGGGTGAGTATATTACCGTCACCGTGGCGGACTACGCCGGAAACGAAGTCAGCTACAAGGTGAAGTACGGCGGTACTCCCGAGGACTTCACCGGACGGATGATCGGCTATACCTCCAGCACCGGTCGCGGCAGCGGCCAGCGCTGGGTGGAGATCGATCCCGCCACCCTCAGCTCCACTGACGGCATGATCGATTTCGCCGCAGTGAACTATGAAGTTTACGCTGCCGACTATGCCGGTAAGTATGTCTTCTTCGCCACGGCGGACGGCATTTATGCCGCTCCCATCGACGATCTGGAGAATGCCCAGAAGCTCACCGCCTTCACCGGCTTTGATGCCGATGAGATGGTCGTGGATATGGCCTTCAACACCCAGGATAAGACCATGTACCTCCTCAGCAGCCATATCGCAGACGTCAACAGAGGCTCTTTGGCCAACAACGGTGAGGCCGTCAACAAGCTCTATTCCATGGATCTTGTCACCGGCCAGCTGACCAAAGTCGCGGACATCACCACCGGCGGTGCTTCTGCATGGGACGTTCTCCGCACGCTTGCAGTGGATGCCAACGGCAACTTCTACGCGGTCAACAACGCTTCCTCTGCGCTTCTGCGGCTTTATACCTGGACGCTGAGTGACATCCAGGACGGCGCTCTGGCCCTGACGGGCACGAGCCTCACGAGTGACGGCGCGTGGGTTTACAGCTACGCTTCCTTGACCTATGATCAGACCAGCGGCAAGCTGTATCTGACCGGTTCCTATGGCCCTAAGAGCGGCACCGACGCGGACAATGTTCTCTGGGTGCTTGATCCCGAGGCCAAGACCTTGACGCATGTCAATGAAACGGATTCCCGTTTGACGGATCATGTGATAGGTCTCTTTGTGGTTCCTGCCAACACCATTACCCTGCCCACCGACGCGGACATCACCGGTGTTGAGATGACGCCCGCTGAGATCACCCTGCTGAAGGGTACCACCTACCAGCTGGAAGCCAGCGTCTATCCCTGGCTGGCGGCGGACAAGTCCGTCACCTGGAGCAGCAGCGATTCCGAGACGGTCTCCGTGGATGAGAGCGGCACCATCAAGACCCTGAAGGTCGGCACCGCCACCATCACCGCCGCTTCCGTGGCTGACCCCACCAAGACGGCCTCCTGCGCGGTTACCGTGGAGGCGCTGCCTGAGATCCAGGCCAGCGCTCTGGTCTACGATACCGACAGCAAGATCTATTGGTCTGACTTCAGCACCAATGCTCCGGAGAACTGGACGAAGGCCAGCGAGGAGGCTGCGGGCGCTTATATGGCCGGTACCCTTCACGAGGGCGAGTTGTTGCTGCACGACGGCAAGACCATGTACGGCGTGGATCCCGACACCTTTGAGGTCACTTCCTATGGCGAGATCGCTTCCTCCTGGATCTGGTCTGACGCCGCAGCCTGCCCCCAGGTAGACGGTGCCTTCGGCCGTATGATCGCACTGTGCAACAACGGCACCTTCCTTGAGATGATCGACCCCGTTGCGGGAAAACTCAGCTATTTCGACCTCTCGGAGTCTGAGTATGCTGCCAACGATCCCATGGCCGCCATCGCATACATCGGATCCGGCACGTATGTTGAGAGCTATCTGGACACCAGTACCTGGCAATTTGTTGACATTGAGTGCCCCGCTAACTTCTACTATGTCATGATGGAAAGCGGCATGCTCTATAAGTTTACCGTTTACGATCTGGAAGGGGAAAGCAACCTGAACGTGGAGTGGGTCGGCAATACCGGCCTGGAGCTTCCTGATGTCTCCTCTGTCACGGGTGGTAAGTATGCCTCCATGATCTACGATCAGGAGACTGGCTATCTGCTGGTCGCCTCCTATCAGGACGGCGATACCGCTACCCTCTACGCCATCGATCCCACTAATCCGATCCCCGCTGAGGTCGGCACCTTCGGCGACAAGGTCTGGCCCGTGGTCTCCCTCTACCAGTATGACCGCGCCGATGACCTGACCATCAAGACCGCTACCTCCGCTGTGGAGCTCTACGCGGGCGACAGCGCCACCGTTTCCGCCAGGGCCATCCTGGGCGAGACCAACGAGCTCACCTGGACTTCTGCCAACGAGAGCATCGCCACCGTGAAGGACGGCGTCATCACCGGCGTTGCCGAGGGTGAGACCACCGTCACCATCACCACCGTGGATACCAACAAGGCCGGCGAGCATGTCACCAAGGACATCGCCGTCACCGTCAAGCCCACGGTCTCCCTGAATGCCACCGTTAACGCCCAGGTCACCACCGAGGAAGGCACCGCCTGGGTCGGCATCGACCTCAGCAGCATGAGCACCACCAAGCTGGCCGACGCTTCCACCCAGTTCTACGGCGGCGGCTACGCTGCGGGCTACCTCTGGGGCACCGACATTTATGACGCGGCGGGCAATATGTACCGCGTCGATCCCAGCGATGGCTTCAAGGAGTCCCAGGGCAGCGGCTGCTCTACCAGCTATTGCGTCCGTGACCTGACGGATAACCCCGCGGTCACCTTCAAGCTGACGGTCTCCGAGGACGAGGTGCACACCGCCACCACCTTCGGCGATCCCATCTACCTCTCCGGCACCGACGGCCTCTACGAGCTGGTGGATTATGTCGAGGGCAATATCTCCGGCTGGCGTGCCAGCAGCAGCTATCCTGACCTGGCGGCTATCGCCTACATCGGTCAGGTCACCGCTGAGGATGTCAATACCATGCTTCCTGCCAGCAGCCAGATCACGGAGTGCGATGCGGATACCCTCTGCAACGTCTACTACGTCCTGGGCGTGGATGGCACCCTCTATCAGTTCATCACCGTTCCCATTTGGGATGTGACGGCCGATGAGGGCGAGGAAGTCGGCGCGATCCTGGTTCGCGGTTCGCTGGGCAGCATCGGCCAGAGCTTCGAGGATGTCATGGCCCTCTCCATGGAGTACGTGGAGGTCAGCGACAGCAGCTACGGCCTCCTCATCGCCGACGCGGACACCGCTTCCATCTACTATGCGGATCTGGCCGGCGACGGGATCGTCACCGCCAAGGTCGGCAATCTGACCGGCGCCGACTACATCTCCAGCCTCTACGGTGTCAGCGTTCCCGGCGCTTCCGACGACTCCGATGCCTCCGAGCAGATCCGGCACGTCATGGCCCTGGCTGAGAGCGCCAACGCCTCCCAGGATGTGGGCGATGCCCTCACCGCCAGCGGCGTTGTCTCCCTGCGCACGGAGCTGACCGAGACCGAGGTGACCGGCGAAACCGCCCAGCTGGATGTCGTCCAGAAGGGCGACGAGCTGGCCAACGTCTCCACCGGCAGCCTCAACGCGGTGCAGCCCCAGTCCGTGACGCCCTCTACCGTGGAGGACGGCAGATCCATCGTTACCGTTACCATTGCCGACGATGTGGCCGTCACCAACGGGAAGTACACCGTGACCTATGATCCCAGCAAGCTCACCTTCCGGGGTCTCAGCTCTGCCGCCCAGGTGAAGAGCTATCTTGCGGACGAGGAGAAGGGCATTGTGACCTTCGCCTTCGCCTCCGAGGAGGCTGTCGCCGCCGGCAATACCTTGGCGACCCTGACCTTCACCTACAGCGGATGCGATGTTACCAGCGTCACTGTGGCCGCCTCTGAGCGCAACGACGGCGCCGCCAGCGACAGCAAGGTCAGCACCATCCTCTACGGGACCAGTCCCAGCACACCGGCCGGGCCCACGGAGCCGGAGTTCCCCTTCAAGGACGTGACCACCGATCATCCCTTCTATGAGGACATTCAGTATGTCTATGAGAAGGGCCTGATGCAGGGTGTCAGCGAGGATATCTTCCAGAGCGGCGCGACCACCACCCGCGGCATGATCGCAACGATCCTCTACCGCATGGAGGGTGAGCCCGCGGTCAGCGGGAGCAATCCCTTCCCTGATGTGGCGGACGGCTCTTACTGCGATGACGCTACCATCTGGGCTGCCGGATGCGGTGTTGTGAAGGGGTATGCCGACGGCACCTTCCGGCCGGATCAGACCATCAGCCGTGAGCAGATGGCAGCCATCCTGTACCGCTACGCCCAGTACAAGGGCTGCGATGTCAGCGTGGGCGAGGATACCAATATCCTCAGCTACACCGACGCCGCCCAGGTGGCAACTTACGCTGTGCCCGCCTTCCAGTGGGCTGTGGGCGCCGGGATCATCAACGGCACCACTGCAACGACTCTGAGCCCCAAGGGCAGCGCCACCCGCGGTCAGGTCGCGGCCATCCTGCATCGCTACTGCGAGTGGATCGGCTGAGACACCGACCAGGGCCTGACAAAAAGATATAAGCAAACCGCGGGAGCCGGCTTACGCCGGCTCCCGCGGTTTTTCAAGAAATATAGCGAACCGCAGGCGCATACCCGGAAACGTGGGGAAACGGGAAAGTATATGCAGTCTGGCAGACTACTGTCCAGCGTTCCCGGTTTTTTGCACGGAAGTGGGCAGGCTTTGCCCGAAGTGCGGCGGGGGTTGAAAGTCAGAGCACGCAACCTGCGGCAGGCGGCGACTCAGGGAAATCAACCGCTGGTTGGGAAGAAATTCGATCAACGCAACCGCCGGTATCTTCCCCTGCCGCGGGGAGCGTGGTAGAATGGCCGCGTGGAAGCCCGGGGCGGATGCCGGTGCCTGCGGAGCGGGGATTCTTGGGCTTGCGGGTTTGCCTTCCGGCGGGTATAATAGGAGAAGGTGGGAAAAGACAATACAAATGGGAATTTTCCAAGATGATATTACAGGCCGGATAGTACACTTTGCCGGGATAGGGCGTCAATTGCCCTCCTGCGACTGGGTCTCCTCCCAGGCGGGGTCGCCGGGGATGAGATGCATGATGGAGACCTCGTAGGCGGTGCGCTGCTCGGGACCGGTCTCCAGGCGCTTGATGTAGGTCCGGCTCTGGATGCGGCCCTCCAGGGCCAGGGCGTCGCCGGTGCGGCGCTGGCTCAGGTCCGAGGCCAGCTGCCCCCAGGCGATGAGGGGCAGGTAGTCCGCCCGGCCGTAGCGGCGGGAGACTGCCAGCATGAGGTCGCAGATGCTCCGGCCCAAAGGCGTCCGGCGGTAGGTGGGGTCCTTGCAGAGAACGCCCTGGAGTAGGATGCGGTTGCCGTTTTCCCCGGTGGGCGGCAGCAGGGCCAGGGCGTGGGTGCTGAGGACCAGGCGGCTCCCCTGGCCGCTGCGGTTGTTAAAGGAGCGGAGCTGGCCCTGGAGGCGGAGCCGCTCCCCGGGGACGGCGGCGCTTTGCAGCTCCTCCGGCAGGAGGAGGGGCAGGAGGTCCGTCTGGCCGGAGAGCCGGGGGACCGACAGCAGGCAGCGGTAGAAGGGCTTGCCGTGATTTTCGTGGGAATAGGCGGGCGGGGTCTGGACCAGACCCTCCAGCTCCGCTTCGTTGCGGTGGATGTCATTCATGGCGCTACACCTCGTTTGCAGGATGGTAGAGCCTATGAACGGCCCGTCCGCGATAGAACAGATCTCTTCCGCCGCAGGCGGGAAAGGAGCGACCGATGGCCAATATTCTGGATTATCTCAGCTGGCGGGGGGACCTGACCCTGGCCCAGTCCCCCTTCAACGAGGTGGACAACCTGATCCTGGCGGAGCTCTCCTTCGTGAACTTCACGGGGATCGTGCCGGGACCCGGAGAGGGGGAGGGTGTGCCGCTGCACACGGCGGCGGAGGCCTTCTTCCGGAGCCATGAGGGCGGGGACATGGGCATGGGCGTACTGGTGCCGGACGAGATCCCGGCGCTGCTGCGGAGGATGGCGGAGTGCCCCCGCTTCCGGGAGATGAGGGTCAACTGCTTCCAGGACCACCTGGATGTGCGGAAGGCGGAGCAGTTTGCCGCCGTGACCGTCGAGCTGGGGGACGGCAGCCTCTACCTCTCCTTCCGTGGGACAGACGACACCATCGCCGGGTGGAAGGAGGACTTCCTGCTGGGCTGCCAGCCGGAGGTCCCCGCCCAGAAGAAGGCGGTGGCCTACGTGAAGGCCGTGGCGGGGCAGTACCCCCGGCGAAAGCTGATGCTGGGCGGCCACTCCAAGGGCGGGAATCTTGCCGTCTACGGCGGCATCTTCGTGCCCCTTGCCATCCAGCGGCGGATCAGCGCCGTCTGGAGCAACGACGGGCCCGGCTTCTACGGCGCGGTGCTGGAGACCCCTCAGCACGCCCGGCTGGAGGGGCGCATCCACAGCATCGTGCCGAAATCCTCCGTGGTGGGGATGCTCTTGGAGCACGAGGAGAGCTACACCGTGGTGGACAGCGACCAGACGGGGCTCTGGCAGCACGACGGCTTTTCCTGGCAGGTGCTGGGGACGGGCTTTGTGACGCTGCGCCAGGTCTCCCGCCAGGGACGGCGGAACGACCTTGCCCTCAAGGAATGGGTCCGGCGGCTGCCGGTGGACCAGCGGGAGAAGTTTGTGGACGGCCTTTTCGAGGTGCTGACGGCCTCCGGCGCCACCACCCTGACGGACCTGAAGGAGGACGGCTTCCGGGCGGCGGGGGCCATGGTCCGGGCCATGAAGGACATGGAGAAGGACACGCGGGACGCCCTCTTCAACGCCATCGCCACCCTCTTCCGCAGCAACATCCAGGCGGCGGTGGAGGAGGCCCGGGAGGAGGCCCGCAGCGAGGGAAGCCCCCTGCGAAAGCTGACGGAGCTGACGGAAAAGATCGTTGGCAAGGAATAAGAAAGGACAGATCATATGGAAAGCCTGAAGCTGAAAGATTTTTTGAACTACCGCTTCCTCTCCGGCGTGCAGTACGCCCCGGACGGCAGCAAGGCGGCCTTTGTGGCGGCCAACGCCAACGAGGAGGAGAACCGCTATGAGCGGCGGCTCTGGCTCTGGGACGGGCAGCTGCGGCAGCTGACGGACCTGGGGCAGGAGGGGAGCTTCCTCTGGGAGGATGAGAACACCCTCCTCTTCCTGGCGGACCGATCCGCCAAGGAGAGAAAGCGTCGGGAGTCCGGGGAGGAGTTCACGGCCTACTACCGCCTCTCCCTTGCCGGCGGCGAGGCCCTGCCGGCCTTCACCCTGCCCTTTACCGCCGCCAGTCTGAAGCCCCTGGGGGAGGGGAAGTATCTCGCCATCGGCAGCATCGACGCCCGGCGGCCGGACTACTTCGAGATGACGGAGAAGGCCAGGGCGGAAGTGGCCAAGGAGTACGCCGAGGACAAGGACTACGAGGTCTTTGACGAGATCCCCTTCTGGGGCAACGGCATGGGCGTGATCAATAAGCGGCGGCAGGCGCTGTTCCTCGTCACGGCGGAGCCCTGGGAGATCCGGCGGGTGACGGAGGACCCCTATTTCAGCGTGGACAGCGCGGCGGTGCTGGGGGACTTCGTCTGGTACTCCGGCCGGCGCTACGAGAGCCGGATGCCCCTGGCGGCGGACAGCCTCTTCCGCCTGAACTGGAAGAGCGGGGAGCTGGTGCGCTTCCCCCTGCCGGAAAAGTGCGACCTTGCCCTCCAGGCCGTGGGGGAGGAGCTCTGGGCCTTCGCCACCATCGATCCCGCCCACGGCGGCAACCAGAACAGCGACGTCTACCGGGTGGACCGGGAGACCGGGGAACTGACCCTGCTCCGCCGGGAGGAATACAGCATGTATTCCTCCGTGGGCAGCGATTGCCGCCTGGGCAGCGGACGCCAGGGCGAGGCCAAGGGCGGGAGCTACTACCATCTCACCACCCGGGAGGGGAGTTCCCACCTCTACCGCATCGACGGGGACGGCCAGTCCCACCCGGTGGTGACGAGGGAGGGCAGTATCGACTGCGTCACCGTGTCCCCCACCGAGGAGAAGGCCCTGATGGTGGCCATGTATGATGGAAAGCTCCAGGAGCTCTATCAGGCGGACCTCAGGACCGGGAAGGTGAAGCGCCTGAGCCACTTCAACGACGCCGCCCTGAAGGGCAAGTACATCGCCCCCTTCCGCGCCCTCAGCGTGGAGAGCGAGGGGCTGACCATCGGCGGCTGGGTGCTGGAGCCCAAGGACTATGACCCCAGCAAGACCTATCCCGCCGTCTTCGACGTCCACGGCGGACCCAAGACGGTCTATGGGCCGGTCTTCTACCACGAGATGCAGCTCTGGGCCAACATGGGCTACTTCGTGTTCTTCTGCAATCCCAAGGGCAGCGACGGCCGGGACAACGACTTCATGGACATCTTCGGCCACTACGGCGAGACGGATTATCACAACCTCATGGACTTCGCCGACGCCGTGCTGACGGCCTATCCCCAGATCGACCCCAAGCGGGTCTGCCTCACCGGCGGAAGCTACGGCGGCTTCATGACCAACTGGATTATCGGGCATACGGACCGCTTCTGCTGCGCGGCGTCCCAGCGGTCCATCTCCAACTGGCTGAGCTTCTACGGGGTCTCGGACATCGGCTACTTCTTCGCCCCGGACCAGTGCCGCGGGGACGTCTTCACCCCGGAGGGGCGGGAGATCTTCCTGCGGCAGTCCCCCCTCTGCTACGCCGGGAATGTGACGACGCCCACCCTCTTCATCCACTCCGACGAGGACTACCGCTGCCCCATGGCGGAGGGCCTGCAGATGTACACGGCCCTGGTGGACCGGGGCGTGCCCGCCCGGCTCTGCCTCTTCCACGGGGAGAACCACGAGCTCTCCCGCTCCGGCAAGCCCAAGCACCGGGTCCGGCGGCTGCAGGAGATCACGGACTGGTTTGAGAAGTACAGCCGTGAAGACTGAGAGCCTCTGCGCGGAGGGCGCTCTCGCGGTCCGGCGCTTCCGGGAGGGGGATCTTCCGGAGCTCGCGGCCCTGCTGGCGGATCCGGAGGTGATGCGCTGGCTGGAGCCGCCCTTTGACCGGGCGAGGGCGGCGGAATTCCTGCGGGTGGCGGGACTCTCGGAGCCGCCCCTCATCTACGCCGCGGAGGAGGACGGGGCCTTCCTGGGCTACGTCATCTTCCACCGCTACGGCGGCGAGGAAGCGGCGGAGCTGGGCTGGGTGCTGCGGCGCTCCGCCTGGGGCCGGGGCTATGCCGGGCGCTTGACGGCACTGCTGCTCTCCGCCGCGGAAGGGAAGTGGGCTGAGGCTGTCATCGAGTGCGCGCCGGAGCAGCGCGCCAGCGCCCGCGTCGCGGAAAAGCTGGGCTTCCGGGAGGAAGGAATGGCCGACGGCTGCCGGATCTTCCGCCGGGCGGTCACCCAGGACGGAACATGAAAAAAACCTCCGTGCTTGGCCGAACGGTCGTAAAACAGGGAAACCGACCTATGCCGCGATCATAGGTCGGTTTCATTGTTGCGCGCTGGCGTCAAGGCTTCCTTCGCGCGAGGAAGGGGTTTGCTGCCGCGCGAGATCACGGATCGCGCCATACACCGAAAGGTGTATGGAAGCGCACCTATTATCCGCTCGGCGAACTGGAATTTGTCGACAACTCCACTTATTTTACCCCTTGCATATCTCCATATTTATCTTTCAGACTTTCTATTCCGCTAATTACAGAGAGGAAACATGATTGATCTGTATCCATTTCAAAAGAGAGAACATTATTAATGTCATGCCTTTCCTGAAATTTACCCTTTACCGTTGCATGTCCAGAAGAGCCCATTGTTACGGTAAATATTAAATCGTTTTCTAAGAGCAGTGCATACTTTGCTTCTCCTTCCAATCTTTCGTAGCATTCCTTTAATTGATTCGAAAAACTATACAAAGCACCTGTTGCTGAATAGTATCTATCAAATTTCGCCTTATAACAGCCAACATCAATTTCCAATGAGCAAATTATATCGTAGCCACCTTCATAGCTTGTTGAATCAGGAAATCCTATGACTTCTTTTAATTTCAGTGCTATTTTTTCTCCATCATAGCCGTTAAAAGTAAATATCTCCATAATTATTTCTCGCTTTCATCCCGTCAAATTTCGATTTGCAGGTCTGTTTCATTCCATGTTAGCACAAAATGGGATAGGATACAAGAACAGCCACAGCGGTGAACCGCTGTGGCTGTTAACGGTTTTACGACCACCTGTCTTTGGGGCGGAGGGGGGTGCGCGGTCACTTCTGGTACTCGAACTCGAAGTCGTAGAGGGAGACGGTGTCGCCGTCCTGGATGCCCATCTCTTCCAGGCGCTCATAGAGGCCGGAGTCCCGCAGGGCCTTCTCGAACCACATGCGGCTCTCGTAGTCGTTGAAGTTGACGTTGCCCATGAGGCGCTGGAGCCAGGGGCCCTCGATGAGCCAGGTGCCGTCGTCGGCGCGCTGGATGTCCAGGGGGGCGGAGGTGTCCACCACCGGGGGCTTGGGGACGTACTCGGGCTCGTAGACCGTGACGGGAGGGAGGGTCGCAAGGAGCTCAGCGGCCTTGTTGACCAGCTCCCGGGTGCCCATGTGGGCGGCGGCGGAGATCTCCAGCAGCTGGTAGCCCTGGGATTCCACGTGGGCGCGGAGCCGCTCCAGATTCTCCGGGGCCTCCAGGATATCCACCTTGTTGGCGGCCACGATCTGGGGGCGGGCGGCCAGCTCCGGGCTGTACTGCTGGAGCTCCTGGTTGATGGCGTCGAAGTCCGCCACGGGGTCCCGGCCCTCGCTGCCGGAGACATCCACCACGTGGATGAGGAGGCGGCAGCGGTCGATATGCCGGAGGAAGTCGTGGCCGAGACCCGCGCCCTCGCTGGCGCCCTCGATGATGCCGGGGATATCCGCCATCACGAAGCTGACGCCCTCGTCCACCCACACGACGCCCAGGTTGGGGTAGAGGGTGGTGAAGTGGTAGTTGGCGATCTTGGGCTGGGCCTTGGAGACCACGCTCAAAAGGGTGGATTTGCCCACGTTGGGGAAGCCGATGAGGCCCACGTCCGCCAGGAGCTTCAGCTCCAGGATGACATCATGGCTCTCGCCGGGGAGGCCCGCCTTGGCGAAACGGGGGACCTGGCGGGTGGGGGTGGCGAAGTGCATGTTGCCCCAGCCGCCCCGGCCGCCGCGGCACAGGACGTAGGGCTCGGCGGAGGACATATCCTGGATGATCTCGCCGGTCTCGGCGTCCCGCACCAGGGTGCCCCGGGGGACCCGGATGACCAGGTCCTGCCCGTCCTTGCCGGATTTCCGGGCGCCCTGGCCGTCCATGCCGTTGGGGGCCACGTATTTCCGCTTGTAGCGGAAGTCCATCAGGGTGGACATGTTGTCATCCACCTTCAGGATGACGCTGCCGCCCCGGCCGCCGTCACCGCCGTCCGGGCCGCCGGCGGCCACATATTTCTCCCGGTGGAAGGCCACGACGCCGTTGCCGCCGTTGCCGGCCTTCACGGTGATCCGGGCCTTGTCGATGAAAGAGCTTGCCATATTCGTATCCTCACAGTTCTAAGATGAAACTAGTTTCTCCCATTTCATCCATTTTACCGGAATGTTTCGCCGCCGTCAAGGCAGAAAGAGTCCCCGTTCCCATGGGAACGGGGACTCCGGTGAAAACTCACTGCACCTCAATGGAGACCTGCTTGCGGTCCTTGCCCAGGTGGGAGAAACGCACCACGCCGTCAGCCTTGGCGAACAGGGTGTCGTCGGTGCCGATGCCGACATTCACACCGGGATGGATGTGAGTGCCGCGCTGGCGGACGAGAATGTTGCCGGCCTTGACGAACTGGCCGTCAGCCCGCTTGGGGCCGAGACGCTTGGCGTTGGAATCACGGCCGTTCTTGGTGGAGCCGCCGCCCTTCTTGTGGGCGAAGAACTGCAGACCAATATAGATCATGTTAGCGAACCATCCTTTCTTCAGATTTTTAGAATGGGGAGGAAGTCAATCTTCCTCCAGGACCTCAATATTGTCGGGGAACTCGTCGTGGAGCTGGGTGAGGTAGACCATGAGGCCCGTCAGAAGAGCCTGACAGGTGCTCTCGGCGGTGGCGGAAAGTCCGCCGGGGAGCCGGAAGCTGATCTTCGTCTCCCGCGCATCCACGTGCACGGACGCCGCGAGGCCCAGCACATCGTTGACGGTGGCCTCCACCAGGCGGATGGCGCTGGTGATGGCGGCGCAGACGATGTCCTCGCCCTCCTCCGCGTAGCCGCTGTGGCCCACGGAGTCAAAGCCGGTGACGCGGTTCCCCTCCGTGCGGAAGCGAACGGTGGTCATATCAGACGGAGATCTTGTTGATGGTCACCTTGGTGTAAGGCTGACGATGGCCCTGACGCTTGCGGTAACCCTTCTTGGCATTGTACTTGAAGATGCGGATCTTCTTGCCCTTGCCGTTCTTCTCAACGGTGGCTTCCACGGAAGCGCCCTCCACCACGGGGGTGCCGAAGGTGGCGTTCTCGCCGTCGATGATGGCCAGCACCTGGTCAAACTTGACGGTGTCGCCGGCGTTCTGGTCCAGCTTCTCGATGAAGACCACGTCGCCCTCGCTCACCTTGTACTGCTTGCCGCCGGTCACGATGATTGCGTTCATTCTCTGATTTCAACTCCTTCATTACGGGCTCGCTGTCGGGGGTGGCGCGTTTGAGCGCACTTAGACCCATTCAAAGCGGCTCTATTAGTATAGCGGGGAGAAGGGGGCTTGTCAACTATTTTCCGGGAAAAATCGGGGAAAGGACGAAAAAATTTGCGGGAAACGGGGATGTTTCCCCGGCGGTTCAGCCCCTCCACCGGGCGCTGACGCGGAGGAGGGAGTCGAAGGTGAGGGTGGCCTGGGTGGGGAGCTCGGAAGGGTCGCCGGTGCCGGGGAAGAGGCGATAGCCGAAGGTCACGCGGCGGCGGCCCGGCGGGCCGCTGTCGATCCACTGGGCGGGGGTGGTGACGCCGTTTACCGTAACGGAAAGCGGGGCAGTCTGGGAGGTGGTGTAGTAGTAGGAGACCATGTCATCCGTCATGCCGCCGGTGACGATGCTGGCCTTCCAGGGCAGCCAGAAGCGGGAGACACCCCAGGCCTCCAGCCAGAGGTTCCATTCGTGGGTCTCCTCCTCCCAGGAAAGACCAAAGAGGTTGACGCGGCAGCCGGTATCGTCCTCGTAGAGGAGAAAGTCTTTGTCCTTTTGAGAGTGGGCCTGGTTTTGGTAGAGAGCCTGGAGGTCCACGTCCAGAGAGAAGGGGCCGGGGAGGACTTCCTCCCGGACCTGGTAGTCACCATAGCCGTCGCTGCGGAGCTGATAGTCCAGGCCGTAGAGGAAGGTCTGCCAGACGCCGCAAAAGAACAAGATATAGTAGATAACAGCCAATATGATGCCTGTTTGGATGCCGCAGCGCTTCCACTTGCGCTTCAGCTCCGTCAGGTCCCGGGAGGCGTCCGGGCCGTAGATGAGGGCGGTGACCTCCGTGTCCAGGGCCTGGGCGACGCGCTCCAGGGTGTCCAGGTCCGGCTGGGTCTGGTCCCGCTCCCAGGCGGAGACCGCCTGGCGGGTGACGTGAAGCTTCTCCGCCAGCTCCTCCTGGGTGAGCTTTTTCGCCATGCGGAGCTGGCGGATGTGCTTGCCGACGGACGCCATGGGGCCGCCTCCCTTCCTTGGAATGGGTCCAGCTTAGCATAAAAGGCCCGGGTTTGTCACGCAATTCTCCGTTGCGGGGGCGAAAAAGCGCCCCGGCGGGGCCGGGGCGCGGGGGAAAACGGGCTCAGGGGGCGGTGGGGTAGCTGAGGTCGGCCTCCGTCCAGTGGGCGATGAGCTGGGAGTAGAAGGCGCAGGCGGCCCGGCCCAGGGCGACATCCAAGTTACCATAATTTCCGCACTCCCGGGCGGACTGGCCGGGCATCTCCCCCTGGTATTCCACCGCCTGGGCGAAGACCCGCTGGAGGAGGGCGATGGCGCCGGGGAGGTCCAGCTTCCGCCGGTCGAAGAGGAAGTAGAAGCCGGTCTGGCAGCCCATGGGGCCGAAGTAGAGGACGGCGTCCTTCTCCGGGGCATTCCGGAGGAGGGTGGCGATGAGGTGCTCCACGGAGTGGAGCTCGGCGTTGCTCAGAAGATCGCCGGTGTTGGGCTTTTTGAAGCGGAGGTCCAGGGTGACGGCGTCGCCGTCCCGCCGGGAGAGGTAGAGGCCGGGGGTCAGGACCGTGTGGTCCACGGTGAAGCTGGCGATGCATTCCATGTCAGCCCTCCTCCGCAAGGCGCTGGGCGAAGGGCAGGACCACCCGGCCCAGGGCCTCCAGGGCCTCGCCGAAGTCGAAGTACTCCTCCGCCTGCCGCTCGGAGAAGAGGTGGTCGGAGACGGATTTCAGGGCCACGAAGCGGGTGCCGTTCCGGAGGCAGACCTGGGCGATGGCACCGCCCTCCATCTCCGTGAGGACGGGGTGGAAGGTGTCCCGGATCCAGGCGGCCCGGTGGCCCTTCACGGCGAACCAGTCGCCGCTGGCCACCCGCCCGCTCTTGGCGGGGTGGCCCAGCTCCGCCAGGATCTCCCGGCAGCGCTGGGGGTCCCAGGTGGGGAAGGTGACGGTATTCACCGTGGAGACGAGACCGATGGGGTCCCCCACGGCGGTGGTGTCCACATCGTGCTGGACGAAGTCCTCCGCCAGGACGAGGGCGCCGATGGGGAGGTCGGTGAGGCAGCCGGCCACGCCGGAGTTCAGGATGAGGTCCGCCCGGTAGTGGCGGCAGAGGATCTGGGCGCACATGGCGGCGTTGACCTTGCCCACGCCGCCGCAGGCGGCCAGCAGATCAGGGGCCAGCTCATAGATGGGGATGCCGGAGATCACGGCGCTGGGCTGGCGGTCCTTCAGGCCGGGGAGGGCGTGGAGCTCCGAGGGCATGGCGAATTGCAGGGCAACTTTCATGGGGCTTCTCCTTTCACTGCAGGTCCGGCAGGGACTTGCCGCAGCGGGGGCAGTAGGCGTAATCCCCCTGGATGGGGGCGCCGCAGTAGGGGCAGAAGCGGGTGTCGCCGCTCTCGGGGGCGTCGGGGCCGTTCTGGGGGTCGGGGCGGAAGCGCTGGTTGAGGGGGTCGGGCTCCTCGTCCTCGTCCACGATGTCGTAGGCGGAGTAGCGGTTGTCGCCGGTGGCGTTTTTGAAGCTGTAGATGGCGTTGACCACGCCGATGCCGATGAACACCAGACCGAAAAGAGGGAAGAAACCGGGGGCGCCCATGGACGCCGCCGCGCAGGTCCAGATGATGCCGAAGACGATCCCAATCAGGGAGCCGACGGCGTTCATCATGGATGGGCCCCGGCCGGGCTTGATGCTTTTCATGGGGTTACCTCCTGAAAGTGTAGAATGAGATGCAGAAATAGAGTGGCGGCCCGAGGGCCGCCATTATTGTAGCATAGAGGGGGGATGGGGCGCAAGAGGCGAAAAGCCGGGAGGAGCCATGCTCCTCCCGGCGGGATCTCACTCCACGGAGATGATATAGTAGTAAACGGGCTGGCCGCCGGAGAGGACGGAGAGCTCGGCGTTGGGACAGGCGGCCTGGAAGATGGCGCTGGCCTCGGCGGCCTGCTCCTCGGTGACATCCTCGCCATAGTAGAGGGAGAGGAAGCTGGGGTCAGACTGGGCGGCGCTCTCCGCGAGAGAGCGGAGGAGGGCGTTCTCATCCGGGTCGGTGCCGAAGAGCTTGCCGTCCCGCAATGCCAGGTAGTCCCCCTGGTGGATGGCGAAGCCGTCAAAGTCGGAGTCCCGGGCGGCGTAGGTGATCTGGGCGGTGGAGACGGTGGCGAGGGAGGCGGTCATGGCCTGGGCCATCTCCTGGGGATCGCCGCACTCGAAGTCGGCGTTCATCATGGCGGTGATGCCCTGGGGCACGGTCTTGGAGGGGATGACGATGATCTCCTTCTCCGTCAGGTGGGCGCACTGCTGGGCGGCCATGATGATGTTGCCGTTATTGGGCAGGATGAAAACGGTCCTGGCGTTGACCTTCTCCACCACTTCCAGGATGCTCTGGGTGGAGGGATTCATGGTCTGGCCGCCGGAGACCACGCCGTCGCAGCCCAGGTCCCGGAAGAGGGCGGCCAGGCCCTCGCCGGCGCAGACGGCCACGAAGCCGTAGTCCTTCTCTGGCTCCGCCGGGGCGGCGGGGGCGGGATGATGGTCGTGGTCGTCCTCGCCCTCCAGGTCGTCGGTGCTCTGGACATGACGGCCGGCGGCGAGATCCTCCGCCTGGGTGCGCATGTTCTCAATCTTGGCCAGCTCCAGGGTGCCGTACTTCTGGGCCTCGGTGAGAGCCTCACCGGGGGTGTTGGTGTGGACGTGGACCTTGAAGGCCTCGTCATCCTCACCGATGACGAGACTGTCGCCGATGCCGTTCAGGAACTCCCGGAAGGGCTCTAAGGAGCAGGAGACGGTCTTGCGGACGATGAAGACGGTGTCGAAGGCGAAGGTGATCTCATCCGCCGAGAGGGCGGCGAAGTCCGCCTTGGCGGCGGGAGCGGCGCTCTCGGCCATCTCCGGCATGGGCTCGCCGCGGAGCTCCGCCAGCATCCCCTCCAGGATCAGGAGGAAGCCCTTGCCGCCGGCGTCCACCACCCCGGCCTTCTTCAGGACGGGGTTCATGTCGATGGTCTGCTCCAGGGCGATGTGGCCCTCGGCGATGGCGGCCTCCAGCACGCCCTCCAGGCCCTCGCCCTCGGCGGCGGCCTCCACCGCCCGCTTGGCGGCGAGGCGGGAGACCGTCAGGATGGTGCCCTCGGTGGGCTTCATCACGGCCTTGTAGGCGGAGGAGACGCCCTCCTGCAGGGCGGCGGCGAAGGCCGCGGGGGCGGCGCTCTCGTGGCCCTTCAGGCCCTTGGAGATGCCCCGGAAGAGGAGGGAGAGGATGACGCCGGAGTTGCCCCGGGCACCCCGCAGGAGGGCGCTCGCGGTGATGGAGGCGGCCTGGTCCACCGTCTCGGGCTCCTTGCGCTGGAGCTCCGTCACGGCGGCGGCCAGAGTCATGCTCATATTGGTGCCGGTGTCGCCGTCCGGCACGGGGAAGACGTTGAGGTCGTTGATGGCCTGCTTCTCCCGGGTGATGCAGGCGGCGCCGTGGAGCACCATCTGCTTGAAAAGCGACGCGGTGATCTGATCGTACATGGCTGACGCTTCCTCCTTATAAGATCATGGAGTCCACGCAGACATGGACGGATCGGACGGTAACGCCGGTGATCCGGGTGACGTCATAGCGCAGGCGGTCGATGATGGCTTTGCAGACGGCGGGCAGGTTGACGCCGTTTTCCACGATGATGTGGAGCTCGATGGAGACGGTGTCATCCTCGTGGTAGGTGACGCTGACACCCTTGCTCATGGCCTCCCGCCGGAGGAGGTGGACGAGACCGTCCGTCATGGAGCGGAAGGCCATGCCCTTGACGCCGTAGCAGGTGGTGGCGGCCATGCCGGCGATGTTGGAGAAGACCGCGTTGGAGACCGTGATCTCGCCAAGATCCGAATGGAATTGAATCATGAGAACATCCTTTCTTTCCCGGGGGCGGGAGCTGTCCCCATCAAAAAGGGACAGAACGCGCAGGTCGCGCGGAAACGAAGGGCTTGAAGGTCCCCCATAGGCGGGGAACGGAGAGAAGCCGATAATAAAACAAGCATATTATATACGCATTCCGCCAAAAGGGCAAGAGAAAAAACGGGGAAACCGATCGCCCTTCGCCGGAGGGGGAAAAGAGGCCGGGAGGGAAGCGGCGCTTCCCTCCCGGCGGGGCAATGGCGGTTCGGTTTCAGGGTCTCAGGTCCAGAGGGCCTTCATCAGGTCGGGGTAGGCCTCGTCGCAGATGTTGACGCAGCGGCTCAGCAGCTCCCGGCAGATCTCACCCACGTCGTGGTCCCGGAAGGAGGCGTCCATCTCCGCCTGGACGGTGCTGTCCTCGGTGTGGACGCAGAACTTGACGAAGCGGAACTTGCTGTTGAGGGCGTTGACCGTGAGGAAGATGGCGGCGGTCCGCTCCTTGGGGACCTTCAGGATGTCGAAGACCCGGATGGCGACGCTCTCGCAGTCCTCGTCAAAAAAGAAGAGGCAGCGGATGGTGGGCATGCGGTCGCCGCTGTAGGTGACGGTCATCACGTCTTTGCCGCTCTGGGTGGGCTCGTTGATCTCATACTTGATCCCCTTGGCCTCCAGGGCATCAATGAACTGCTGGGTGGAAGAAAGCATCGCGGGTACCTCCTGTTCTCGCGGAAAGCGAAGGTTCGAACGCTGTCAGTCTATCACGGGGCAGGCGGAGCGTCAAGGAAAGGTACGGATTCCCGGCGAAAAAATGACCGCTCCTCTCTTGCAATGCGGGGCGGGATGCCGTATAGTAAGGGGTACGAGAAAATCTGGACCGCGGGAGGTCAGTTGGTATGCGAGTGATCACCGGATCGGCCCGGGGCCGCCGCTTGAAGGAGCTGGAGGGGATGGAGACCCGCCCCACCACGGACCGGGTGAAGGAGGGACTCTTCAACGTCCTTCAGTTTGACATCGAGGGACGGCGGGTGCTGGACCTCTTCGCCGGCACCGGGCAGCTGGGCATCGAGTGCCTCTCCCGGGGGGCGGCGGAGGCCGTCTTCGCCGAGCGGCGGCCGGACGCCCTGAAGCTCATCCGGAAAAACCTGAAGGTGACGGAGCTTTCGGACCGGGCGAGGGTGGTGGCCGGAGACTCCCTGGAGTTCCTGAGCACCACGAAGGAGAAGTTCGACATCATCCTGCTGGACCCGCCCTATGCCTCCGGCCTTCTGGAGGAGGCTTTGAAGCTCATCGCAAAGCGGGACCTGCTGAACCCCCACGGCATCGTGACGGCGGAGTGCCCGGCGGAGCATGTGCTGCCGGAGCTGCCGGCGCCCTACTGCATGGGGCGGCGCTACCGCTACGGAAAGATCAGTCTGGGCGTTTACCGCCGGGAGGAGGACGCGCTATGACCACCGCCATCTGCACCGGGAGCTTCGATCCCATCACCCTGGGCCACACCGACGTCATCCGCCGGGCCGCCGCCTGCTTTGACCGGGTGGTGATCTGCGTGGCCGCCAACACGGAAAAGAGGAACCAGCTCTTCACCGGCGAGGAGAAGCTGGCCCTGGTCCAGGCCGCCGTGGCGGACCTCCCCAATGTGGAGGCCAAGCTCTGGCCGGGCCTGGTGGTGGACTTCGCCAGGCGCCACGGGGCCACCGTCATCGTCCGGGGGGCCCGCAGCGCCTCGGACTTCGACGCGGAGTACGCCATGGGCATCATCAACGGCAAGCTCCTGCCGGGGCTGGACACCGTGATCTTCCCCGCCGCGCCGGAATACCTGCACATCAGCTCCACCATGGCCCGGGACATGATCCGCTACGGCCAGCCGCTGGAGGACTGCCTGCCTGCGGCGATCCTGCCGCTGCTGCGGGAAATGAGAAAGGATGGAAAGTAACATGGCAAACGAACAGGATGTGACCCGCCTCATTGATATGCTGTATGAAAAGGTGGAGGACGCCAAGGCCCCTGCCCTGAAGCCCAACATGAGCATGGTGGACCGGGACGAGATCCTGGACCTGCTGGATGAGCTCCGGGCCCAGCTGCCGGTGGAGCTCCGCCGGGCCAAGGAGCTGCTGGCCGCCCGGGAGAAGTTCGTGGAGGACGCCAAGCGGGATGTGGACCGGATGATGCGTCAGGCGGAGCTGGAGGCCAAGAGCAAGGTCTCCGAGAGCGAGATCCTCTCCGCCGCCCGGGAGAAGAGCCGGGGCATGATCGCCCACGCCGAGGAGCGCTGCCGCCGGATGTACCAGGTGACCAACGAGTACACCGAGGACGCCCTGGCCCGGGCCGAGGAGGCCATGCAGATGGCCCTGGACGAGGTGAAGCAGTCCCGGGTGAACTTCCGCAGCGCCTCCGCCGCCAAGATGCAGGAGCAGCGGGCTAAGATGAACGGCACCGATGAGCCGGAATCCACTGACGAATAACACAAAAACGAGCGCAAAATTTCGTAGGAAGTCACAAAGAAATTTACAGAATTTTTGCAAGAAATCAACATCTAGCGTGGAAACGCGGGAACGGGGCCGCCCGGCACAAGATATTGTGCCGGGCGGTTTTTATGGTTTTATGGAAACGGGAACGAAAATCAAACACTTGTTTGAAAAATCCGGGGAGGGAGGAAGAGATTTCCACATTGTGGGAGAAAAAGGGGGAGGGAGGGGGAGAAAAAACCCTTGCAATCTCCCGGGGCTTTGCGTATACTCAAACTACAAGGGTGGGGATTTGTGGCACTGGATGTCACCGAGTGGGGATCGAGTGCCATTTCCGCCCTGAGAAGCAGCGAAAGGGGGGACCGATATGGCGCGCTTGCTGGGCAAATCCATCAACAGTGTGGACAGCAAGGGCCGTGTTGTCATCCCCCTTGCCATGCGGGAGGCCCTGGGCGGCAGCTTCTACCTGACCATCGGCGCCGCGGGCTGCGTCACCATCTACCCCGAGAGCAAGTGGGAGCAGATCTCCGACACCATGGACGAGCTCCCCTACTCCGAGGCGCAGCTGCTGGGCCTTCTCTACGCCAACGCCGTGCAGTGCGAGCCGGACGGGCAGGGCCGCGTCCTGCTGCCGGCGAACCTCCGGAAGTACGCGAACATCGGAAAGACCGCGGCCATCATCGGCCAGAATACCTATGCGGAGATCTGGGACGAGGCGGCATGGGAGGAGCGGGAGCAGAAGCTCCTCTCCGGCGGCGACCTGGCCGCCGCCATGGACGCCCTGGCCCGGAATCGCCGGGATCGGAGCTGAGGCATGGAGTATACGCATCAGCCGGTCCTGCTGACGGAGTGCATCGAGGGCCTTGCCATCCGGCCGGACGGCATCTATGTGGACGGCACCCTGGGCCGGGCGGGCCACTCCCGGGAGATCGCGAAGCGGCTCACCACCGGGCGGCTCCTCTGCATCGACCGGGACCAGGCCGCCATCGACGCGGCGGAGGAGCGCCTTGCCCCCTGGCGGGACCGGGTGACCCTCATCCACAGCAATTTTGACCGCCTGGGGGACATCCTCCGGGAGGAGGGCATCGCCGGCGTGGACGGGATGCTCTTTGACCTGGGCGTCTCCTCCCCTCAGTTGGACGACCCGGCCCGGGGCTTTTCCTACATGCACGACGCCCCGCTGGACATGCGGATGGACGCCTCCGCCCCCCTCACCGCCCGGGAGGTGGTGAACGGCTGGAGCTATGAGGAGCTCCGGCGGATCCTTTTCGACTTCGGGGAGGAGCGCTACGCCCCCGCCATCGCAAAGGCCATCTGCCGCCGCCGGGAGGAAAAGCCCATCGAGACGACGGTGGAGTTGGTGGAGGTCATCAAGTCCGCCATGCCTCCCGCCGCCCTGCGGGAGAAGCAGCACCCTGCCAAGCGGAGCTTCCAGGCCATCCGCATCGCCGTCAACGGCGAGCTGGACGCCCTGGAGCCCATGCTGGAGGCCGGGGCCGACGCCCTGACGCCGGGGGGACGGCTGGCCGTCATCACCTTCCACTCCCTGGAGGACCGGATCGTGAAGCGGACGCTGCAGCGCCTTGCCACCGGCTGCACCTGCCCCAAGGAGTTCCCGGTCTGCGTCTGCGGGAAGAAGCCCAAGCTGAAGCTGGTGAACCGCAAGCCCATCGTCTCCACGCCGGAGGAGCTGGAGGAGAACCCCCGGGCCCGCAGCGCCAAGCTCCGCATCGCGGAGCGCTGCGGCTTTGATATCGGATAACGGCCCTCAAAAGCCTCGCAGAGCTTCCGCCGCCGGGGCGGCGGAAGAAATTTGGATCATGTTTTGCCGCGGCGCGTACGTGGCAAAAAATTCTTTGCACGAAGCGCAGTGTCGATGCCCGCCACAGGCGGGAGGAGGCATGGAGCGCAGTGAGAATCTTTTCGTTGAAATTCCAGGGGGATTTCAACGAGGAACGGAGTGACGAGTATGGCAGCCACCGCCCGCAAGGAGCGTTATCAGAATCGCGGAACGGTATATGGGAACCTTGCCTACGACCTGGACCGGGAGGTCCTGCGCCGGGAGCTGGACCACGCCGGGGAGGCCCGGCGGGAGAAGGTCCAGGCCGCTCCCCGGGTGCGGAGCCTCACCCATGTGCAGGTCCGGGCAAAGGAGCAGGTCTCTGTTCTGACGGTGCTGGGTCTCCTGGCGGCGGCAGGGCTTGCGGTGCTGCTGCTCTACAGCTATGTGCAGATGACGGTGATCGGCTCGTCCGTTGCGTCGCTGCAGAGCGAGCTCTCCTCTCTGGAGTCCCAGAACGTGCTGCTCACCACCCAGTATCAGGAGCTCTATGACCTCGCCGCCGTGAAGGCGGCGGCAGAGGAGGCCGGCATGACCAAGCCCTCCGGCAGCCAGGTCTTCTACCTGGACCTCTCGGAGGGGGACAGCGCCGTGGTCTTCCAGCAGCAGGAGCCCGGCGTGCTGGACAAGCTCCTGGACTCCCTGAACCACGGCGTCTACGCCGCAGTGGAATATTTCAGCTGAACGCGCCCATAGAATGAGGAGGGAGTAAGAAGGCGACTTCTTACTCCCGTCTTTGCCATTCGCCGGGAATTTCCGGAGAGGCAAAACGGCAGGAAACAGAGCTTTTCGGGAAAGGAAATTCGCATGGCAGAGGCAAGAAAACGGAGGAAGAGCGACGGCGCCCGGCAGGCGAACCAGGTCATCCGGAGCCGGACGGCGTGGCTGATGCTGATCTTCGGGGTCGGGACCTTCCTGCTGCTCTTCTGGAAGCTCTTCGACCTGCAGATCCTGCAGCATGAGGAGTTGGAGAGCAAGGCTGTGAGCCAGCAGACCCGCTCCAGCGTCATCACCGCCTCCCGGGGGACCATCTACGACCGCGGCGGCGAGGTGCTGGCCATCTCCACCACGGCGGAGACGGTGAACATCAGCCCCAAGGACATCGCAAGCTACGTGAAGGACCAGGAGACCGCCATTGAGGAGGCCCGGGCCAAGGCAGCGGAGAAGGGCGAGAGCTATACCGCCCCGGAGGTCAAGGACGAGGACTACATCGCGAGAGGCCTCGCCCGGATCCTGGGCGTGGAGGAGGAGACCATCCGCCAGCGGATGGAGAAGCTGAACTCCGGCTATGAGATCATCAAGAAGAAGGCTCCCCAAGCGGAGGCCGACGAGGTCCGCCGCTTCGTCAACGGGGAGATCGACGATGAGGGCAACGAGGTGCCGGAGAAGGAGCGTAAGAAGCTCCACGGCGTTTATCTGGAGCCGGATTCCAAGCGCTACTACCCCAACGGCACCCTGGCGGCCCAGGTCATCGGCTTCGTCAACGCTGACAACGACGGCGCCTACGGGCTGGAATCCTACTATAACTCCGCCCTCACCGGCACCTCTGGCATGACCGTCACCGCCAAGAACGCCGCCGGCAAGACCATGCTCTATGACTATGAGCAGTACTACGACGCCGAGAACGGCGCGAACCTCGTCACCACCCTGGACTCCACGGTGCAGTACTACCTGGAGAAGGGGCTGGAGGAGATGATCGCGAAGTTCGACCCCAAGAACGGGGCCACCGGCATCGTGATGGACGTACGGAACGGGGCCGTGCTTGGCATGGCGTCCTTCCCCACCTATGACCTCAACAGCTACAGCAGCATCTATGACAGTAAGCTCCAGGAGACCCTTGCGGGGCTGGAGGAGGGCAGCGACGAGTACCTCAGCGCCCTGGGCGCCGCCCAGAACAAGCAGTGGCGCAATAAGTGCGTCAACGACACCTATGAGCCCGGCTCCACCTTCAAGCCCGTGACATTGGCGGCGGCGCTGGAGGAGGGGCTGGTGAACGCCAACACCACCTTCAACTGCACGGGCTCCATCCGGGTGCCGGGGTGGAGCGGCGCCATCGGCTGCTCCAAGCGCTCCGGCCACGGGACCCAGGTTTTGAAGGTGGCCACCGGCAACTCCTGCAACCCGGCCTTCATCACCATGGGCCTGAAGATCGGGACGGAGACCTACTATGACTATCTCGAGAAGTTCGGCTTTCTGGAGAGCACGGGCATCGACCTCTACGGCGAGTCCAAGACCATCTTCGCCAGCCGGGAGAACTTCAACACCAACGTGGTGTCCCTGGCGTCCTACGCCTTCGGTCAGACCTTCAACATCACGCCCCTGCACCTGATCCGGGCCCAGGCGGCCTGCGTCAACGGCGGCTACCTCTATGAGCCGTATCTCGTGGAGCAGATCGTGGACGACGACGGCGCCGTGCTCTACCAGCACGACGCGACGCCCATCCGCCAGGTCATCAGCGAGGAGACCTCCGCCACCGTCCGGGAGTGCCTGGAATACGTGGTGGCCTCCGGCACCGGCAAGAACGGCCAGGTGGTGGGCTACCGCATCGGCGGCAAGACCGGCACCGCCGACAAGACCGGGAGCCGCACGAAGGACAATCCCCGGGGCGACGTGGTGGTCTCCTTCATGTGCTTTGCTCCGGCGGACGATCCCCAGTACATCCTTCTTGTCACCATGGATACCCCCAGCCGGAATACCGGCGTCTACGTCTCCGGCGGCAACATGGCCGCCCCCACCGCCAGCCAGATCATGGGCGAGATCCTGCCCCACCTGGGGGTGGAGCCCGAGTACAGCGAGGACGATCTCGCCGCCATGGACCAGAGCGTGCCCAACTGCGTGGGTCTCACGGCGGCGGAGGCCAAGGAGAAGCTCTCTGAGCGGGGCTTCGCCTGCAGGACCGTGGGCAGCGGCGACACCGTCACCGACCAGACCCCGGCAGGCGGGGCCATCGTCCCCGGCAGCGCCACCATCCTCCTCTACCTGGGGGAGGAGAAGCCCGACGCCCCCGTCAGCGTGCCCAATGTGGTGGGGCTCACGGCGGCGGAGGCCAACCAGCGCCTGACCTCGGCGGGCCTTATCCTGAAGGTGGCGGGGGCCACGGCGTCCTCCTCCGGCAATGTCCACGCGGTGAGCCAGAGCGTGGCCGCCGGGACAGAGGTGGCGGCGGGCACCGTCATCACCGTGCGTTTCAGCGACGGCTCCGTCACGGACTGACGAAAGAGCACTTTTCGCCTGGTTTTGAACAGGTTTCCCGGTATGCGCGGGGGAGAGTGCTGTTATAATACCGTTGCGCATCCCTGCGCTGCCCCTTGGCACCAAAGACCAGGAAAGGAAGATACCATGAAGCTGAAAGACTTGCTGGCGGGCATCGAGGTCCTTGCCTCCACCGCCGATCCGGAGACCGAGATCCCCGGCGTCTGCTACGATTCCCGGAAGGTACAGCCGGGGGAGCTCTTCGTGGCCGTCACCGGCTACGCAACGGACGGCCACGCCTACATCGGAAAGGCCAAAGCCGCCGGGGCCGCCGCCGTCCTCTGCGAGCGCGTTCCGGAAGAGGAGATCCCCTATGTCCAGGTGAAAAACTCCCGGCGGGCGCTGGCCATCCTGGGGGCGAACTTCTACCGCCATCCCTCCCGGGAGATGACCATGGTGGCCGTCACCGGCACCAACGGAAAGACCACCACCACCTATCTCCTGAAGGCCATTCTGGAGGGGCGGGGGGCCAAGGTGGGCCTCATCGGCACCAACCAGAATATGATCGGCGGGGAGATCGTGCCCACGGAGCGGACCACGCCGGAATCCCTGGAGCTCCAGGCCCTCCTCCGCCGGATGGCGGACGCCGGCTGCACCCACGTGGTGATGGAGACCTCCTCCCACGCTCTCTTTGAGGACCGGGTCTACGGCATCTACTACGCTGTGGGAATCTTCACCAACCTCACCCAGGACCACCTGGACTTCCACAAGACCATGGAGGCCTACTGCGACGCCAAGGCCATCCTCTTCCGCCACTGTGACCGGGGCGTCTTCAACGCCGACGATCCCTGGACAGAGCGGCTCTGGCAGGATGCCGCCTGCACCCGCTTCACCTACGCCGAAAAGGCGGAGGCCGACCTCCGGGCGGAGGACGTGGAGCTGGGGGCCGACCACGTGGCCTTCACCGCCGTGACCAAGGACGGGAGGGTCCCCGTCCGGGTGAACATCCCCGGGGGCTTCATGGTCTATAATACGCTGGATGTGCTGGGGGCGGCCCTGCAGCTGGGCATCCCCCTGGCGGAGAGCGCCGGGGTGCTGGCCAAGGTCCCCCATGTGAAGGGCCGGGTGGAGGTGGTCCCCACCCCGGGGAAGGACTATACCGTCCTCATCGACTACGCCCACTCCCCGGATGGGCTGGAGAACGTGCTCCGGTCCGTGAAGGGCTTCGCCAAGGGCCGCACCGTGGCGCTCTTCGGCTGCGGCGGCGACCGGGATAAGGCCAAGCGCCCCAAGATGGGAAAGATCGCCTGCGACATCGCGGACTTCGTGGTGGTGACCACGGATAACCCCCGGACGGAGGTCCCCGGCGACATCATCCGGGAGATCCTCGCCGGGATGGAGGGCACCAAGACTCCCTATACCGTGGTGGAGGACCGGATCGAGGCCATCCACTGGGCGATGGATCACGCCCAGGCGGGGGACGTCATCGTCCTCTGCGGCAAGGGGCACGAGACCTATCAGGAGGTGGGCCACGTCAAGCATCACATGGATGAGCGGGAGATCGTGGCGGATTACCTCAAAAAGTAAGCGGACATTCCGGGGCGTCCCGGAGGAGAGAATACCAAAGGCCGGAGCCATCCGGCGGAGAGGGAGAGCATCATGAAGATCGTACTGTTGGCGGCTCTGGTCAGCTTTGTGCTGACGCTGATCCTGGGCTGGTTCGTATTGGCGGAGCTCCGCAAGCTGAAGGCCGGGCAGGAGATCCGGCAGGACGGCCCCACCTGGCACAACGCCAAGGCCGGGACCCCCACCATGGGCGGCATCATGTTCATCCTGGGGGCGGGCGTCACGGTGCTGGTCCTGGGCTGGCAGAGCATGCTGGCGGGGGATGTGACCCATCTCTACGTCTACCTCTTTGCCCTGGTCTTCGGGCTCATCGGCTTTGTGGATGACTTCCGCAAGGTGAAGCAGCACCAGAACGAGGGCCTGACGGCCAAGCAGAAGTTCGTGCTGCAGCTGCTGGCGGCGGTGATCTTCCTCTCCCTCATGCGCTATGAGGGGCTTCTCAGCAACGATCTCTACCTGCCCTTTTTCAACGTGAGCTTCACCATCAACTGGATCGTCTACCTGGTGTTCGCGGCCTTCGTCATCGTGGGCTGCGTCAACGCCGTGAACCTGACGGACGGCATCGACGGTCTTGCGGGCAGCGTCACCGCCGTGACCTGCGTCTTCTTCCTGGCGGCGGGGCTTCTGGCGGAGCTCACCACCCTGAGCCTCTTCGCCTCCGCCCTTCTGGGCGGGCTCCTGGCCTTCGTGGTGGGGTATAACCACCACCCCGCCAAGTGCTTCATGGGGGATACCGGCAGCCTCTTCCTGGGGGGCGCGGTGGCGGCCATGGCCTTCGCTTTGGATATGCCTCTCGTGCTGATCCCCGTGGGCATCGTATACATTCTGGAGACTCTCTCTGATATTATCCAGGTAGTATACTTCAAGGCCACCCACGGCAAGCGCTTTTTCAAGATGGCGCCCCTGCACCACCACCTGGAAAAGTGCGGCTGGAGCGAGTGGAAGATCGTGGGCGTGTTCTCCGCCGTGACGGCGGTCTGCAGCGCTTTGGCCTGGCTGGGTATCCAGGGAAGATTCTGAGCGTTCCGGCATAGACTCATACACTGCGGGGAAGGGAGGGAGAGCCATGACGAGATCGGAGCATCTGCGCCGGAAGGCGGAGCAGGACCGCCGCCGGGAGGCCCAGGAAAAGCGCCTTGCCGCCCAGCAGCGGCGGGAGGAGCGGGAGAAGCGCCGGCTGCAGCGGGAAGCCGAGGGCCGGGAGCTTGCCAAGGGTCCCATCGACCTGCCGTTTTTGCTGCTGGTGTGCCTGCTCCTCGGCATCGGGCTCATCATGGTCTTCTCCGCCAGCTTCCCCTCCGCCTACTACAGCGTGAAGATCCAGGACCCCTTCTTCTACATCAAGCGCCAGGGCATGTGGGCCATCCTGGGCCTCTGCGCCATGGTTTTGACGGCGCGGATCGACTACCACCGCTTCAAGGCCCTCTCCAAGCCGGCGCTGTTCGTGGCCATCATCCTGCTGGCTCTGGTGCTGGTGCCGGGCGTCGGCACCACCCGCAACCACGCCACCCGCTGGATCGAGATCGGGGGCCTCTCCATGCAGCCCTCGGAGGTGGCGAAGTTCGCCGTGGCGTTGTACTTTGCGGACAGCATTTCGAAGAAGCGGGAGAAAATGCGGACCTTCCGCTACGGCATCCTGCCCTACGGCATCATCCTGGTCCTCATCGCGGGGCTGATGATGCTGGAGCCCCACCTCTCCGGCACGGTGCTGATCCTGGGCACCGGGGCCGTGATGATGGTGGTGGGCGGCATCCCCGGCTGGCTGGTGGGCGCCGGCATCGGCGGGGTCTTCGCCGCCGCGGCGGGCTATATCAAGGCCGTGGAGCTGGGCATCATCCACTACGGCGCCTCCCGCATCCAGATGTGGGAGGACCCCTTTATCGACCGGCAGGGGGACGGCTACCAGATGGTCCAGTCCCTGCTCTCCATCGGCTCCGGCGGCCTTCTGGGCGTGGGTCTGGGCAAGAGCCGGCAGAAGTTCCTCTACCTCCCGGAGGAGCACAACGACTTCATCTTCTCCATCGTCTGCGAGGAGCTGGGGCTCATCGGGGCCACCATCATCATGCTCCTCTTCGCGGCGCTGATCCTCCGGGGCTACTGGATCGCCCTCCACGCCCGGGACCGCTTCGGTTCGCTGCTGGTGGTGGGCATGACCACCTTCCTGGGGCTGCAGGTCTTTCTGAACATCGGCGTCGTCACGGGGCTGCTGCCGGCCACCGGCATCTCGCTGCCCTTTTTCAGCTACGGCGGCACCGCCCTCTGCATCCAGCTGGTGGAGATGGGCGTGGTGCTGTCGGTCTCCCGGCAGATGAAGCCGGGGAACTCCGGATAAACCTTAGGAAAGGCGGGTGTCGCCATGAACGGAAAACTGCAGCGCGTCATCTTTACCTGCGGCGGCACGGCGGGGCATGTGAACCCGGCAGTGGCCCTGGCCCAGCTCCTGCAGCGGCAGGAGGAGGGGGCGGAGGTCCTTTTCGTGGGCTCCGACCGGGGATTGGAGAAGGATCTCGTGCCCAAGGCCGGGTATGACTTTGAGACCGTCCACATCTCCAGCTTCCACCGCTCTTTTGCCCCCAGGGAGATCCGGCACAACCTCATCTCCCTCTACAACCTCACCCGGGCGCCGGGGGAGGCCAGGGCCATCCTGCGCCAGTTCCGGCCGGACGCCGTCATCGGAACCGGGGGTTACGCCTCCTACCCCATGGTGAAGGCCGCCGCCAAGGCGGGCATCGCCACGGCGGTCCACGAGTCCAACGTGGTGCCGGGCCTCACGACAGAGATGCTGGAGCCCTTCGCGGGGCGGATCCTGGTGGGCTTTGAGGCCTGCTGCCAGCACTACCGTCACCCGGAGAAGGTCGTCGTCACCGGGACCCCGGTGCGGCAGGACTTCTTCGACCTCAGCAAGGCGGAGGCCAAGGCGAAGCTGGGCGTGGACGACGGCCGGCCCCTCATCGTCTCCTTCTGGGGCTCTCTGGGTGCTTCCGCCATGAATGCCCGGACGGCGGAGCTTCTTGCTCTGGAGGCGAAGAACGAGCCCTTCCACCACATCCACGGGGCGGGGAAGGCCGGGTATCCCGGCTTCCTCCGGTCCCTCTCGGAAAAGGGCGTGGACCTGGACGCCCACCCGGCCCTGCAGGTCCGGGAGTATATCTATGACATGGCCCTGGTGATGCGGGCGGCGGATCTCGTGGTCTCCCGGGCGGGAGCCTCCACCCTCAGCGAGCTGACGGCCCTGGGGGTCCCGGCGGTGCTGGTGCCGTCCCCCAATGTCACCAATGACCACCAGACGAAAAACGCCCGGGCGCTGGAGGAGGCGGGAGCTGCCGTCCTCCTGCCGGAGAAGGACGCCTCGCCCCAGGCTCTCTTCCAGGTCTGCGGCGGCATCCTGCACGACCCCGCCCGTCAGGCGGAGATGGCGGGGAACATGGCCGCTCTCGGCGTCCCGGACGCGGCGGAGCGGATCCTGGACACCGTCCGGGCGCTGCTGTAACCCGGGCCCCGTCCCCTTCATACCCTGAGACCGTGAGAGATCATCGGCAGGGAGGGGAAGGAATGAGCCGATTCGTGCTGCGGGGAGGGAAACGCCTCTCCGGCGAGCTGACGGCGCAGGGCGCGAAGAACAGCGTCCTGCCCATTCTGGCGGCCACCATCCTGAGCCGGGGCGTGTGCGTGCTGCACCGCTGCCCCCGGCTCCGGGATGTGGAGGTCTCGCTGGAGATCCTGCGCTACATAGGAGCCGTGGCGGAGCGGGAGGGGGACAGCCTCCGGGTGGATGCCTCCGGCGTCTGCCGCTGCGCCGTGCCGGATGCCCTCATGCGGGAGATGCGCTCCTCCGCCATCTTTCTGGGAGCCATCCTGGGCCGCTGCGGCTCGGCGGAGCTTAGCTATCCCGGCGGCTGCGAGCTGGGGCCCCGGCCCATCGACCTGCACCTGCGGGGACTGCGGCAGCTGGGGGCGGAGATCCGGGAGGAGGGAGGCGCCCTCCTCTGCCGGGGCGGGAAGCTCCGGGGCACGGACATCGTGCTGGCCCTGCCCTCCGTGGGGGCAACGGAGAACCTGATGCTGGCGGCCTGCGCCGCCGAGGGCACCACCCGCATCCTGAATGCCGCCCGGGAGCCGGAGATCGTTGACCTGCAGGTCTTTCTCCGCGCCTGCGGGGCGAGAGTCGCCGGGGCCGGGACCTCCACCGTGACGGTGGAGGGGGGCGCGCCCCTCCACGGGGCGGAGCACACCGTGATGCCGGACCGGATCACGGCGGCCACCTACCTCTGCGCCGCCGCCTCCGCCGGGGGCGATGTGACGCTCCGGGACATCCGGCCGGAGGAGCTGGCCACGGTGACGGACGCCCTCACCCAGGCGGGCTGCGCCGTGGAGCGCCGGGCGGACAGCCTGCGCCTCCGGGCGGAGGGGCCTCTCCGGGCCATCCCACCCATCCGGACGGCGCCGTACCCGGGCTTTCCCACGGATGCCCAGGCCATCCTGATGGCGGCGCTGCTGCGGGCCAGAGGCGCCACCGTCTTTGAGGAGAACATCTTTGAGAACCGCTACCGCCACGTGGATGAGCTGGCCCGCATGGGGGCGGACATCCGCACCAGCGGGCGGGTGGCGGTGGTGACGGGGGTGGAGCGCCTCCACGGCGCGCCGGTGCGCTGCACGGATCTCCGGGGCGGGGCGGCCCTCTGCGTCGCGGCCCTCGCGGCGGAGGGACAGACCGAGGTCCGGGAGGTCCAGCACATCCAGCGGGGCTATGAGGACCTGCCCCGGGACCTGCGGGCCCTGGGAGCGGCGGTCTACGAGATCGAGTAAAGAGACGAAGGGAGGGAACAGGGCATGGCCAGAAGACACGGCAGAGGCCGCCGGGGACGGCGCTTCGGCGTTCTCTATAAGCTCCTCACCCTGGTGGTGGTCTGCGCCGCGGCGGTGCTGGCCCTGACCCTCTTTTTCAAGGTGGAGAGCGTGGAGGTCACCGGCAACAGCCGCTACAGCGCCCAGGAGATCCAGGACGCCTGCGGTGTCAGCCTGGGGGATAACCTCTACCTTCTCAGCAAGCCCGACATGGTCCAGCGGCTCCACCAGCAGCTCCCCTACATCGACGAGGTCCGCATCACACGGCGGCTGCCCAACACCCTCTGTGTCCAGGTGACGGAGTTCTCCACGGTCTACGCCGTGGAGCAGGAGGGCACCGTGTGGCTTCTGACCTCCGGCGGCAAGATCGTGGAGACGGCGGCGGAGCGGGGGGACACGCCCCTCATCGACGGCTGTGAGCTGCTGGCCCCGTCCCTCGGCGGGGACGTGAGCTTCGCCCTGGAGCTCCAGAACCGGCAGGAGAGCCTCTTTGCCCTGCTGACAGCCCTGGAGAGCGCGGAGCTCACCGGGGATGTCCGGGCCATCCACCTGGGGGACCCCACGGTCCTCAGCATGGACTACACCGAGAGCTTCACCGTGGAGATGCCCTACGGCGCAGACTACCCCCGGCTCCTCCGCTACCTGACCCTGGTCATCGAGGAGCTGGAGACCAACCTCACCGGCGTCATCGACCTCACCCGGGACGGAGAACCCCACTTCCGCCCGAACTGAGACGCATCCCGGCGAAGCGCGGTGCATCCCGGCGGAAGGAATTTTCCGGAACGGGCCGGAAATCCGTCCGGAATACTTGACCTGCCGGGGAAAGTAGCTTACAATAGAAAAATACCCGGGGTCCCGGCGGACCCACAGGATATCGATACTTTTCCGGGGCCTGGCGCCCCGTGTCTACAACAGATAGTGGGAGGAAGCACAATGGCATTCGGATTGGAAACCGGTCCCGAGACCGTCGTCAATATCAAAGTCATCGGCGTGGGCGGCGGCGGCAACAACGTGGTCAACCGCATGGTGAAGTCCGGCACCAAGGGCGTGGAGTTCGTGGCGGTGAACACCGACAAGCAGGCCCTGAACGTCTCCAGCGCCACCTATAAGATCCAGATCGGCGAGAAGCTGACCCACGGCAAGGGCGCCGGCGCCGATCCCGAGGTGGGCCGCAAGGCCGCCGAGGAGAGCCGCAGCCAGATCGCCAAGGCCCTGGAGGATACCGACATGGTCTTCATCTCCGCGGGCATGGGCGGCGGCACCGGCACCGGCGGCGCCCCCATCGTGGCGGAGGTGGCCAAGGAGATGGACATCCTCACCGTGGGCGTCGTGACGAAGCCCTTCGGCTTTGAGGGGCCCCGGCGGATGCGGGCTGCGGAGGCCGGCATCCGGGAGCTCCGGGACAAGGTGGACTCCCTGGTCATCATCCCCAACGAGCGGCTGAAGTACGCCACCGACCAGAAGATCACCTTTGCCAACGCCTTTGAGATCGCGGACGATGTGCTGCGTCAGGCGGTGCAGTCCATCTCTGACCTGATCCGGGACACCGGCTTTATCAACCTGGACTTTGCCGACGTCACCGCCATCATGAAGAACGCCGGCATGGCCCACATGGGCGTGGGCCGGGCCGCCGGCAAGGGCAAGGCCGAGGAGGCCGCCCGCATGGCCATCTCCAGCCCCTTGCTGGAGACCTCCATCGAGGGCGCCCGGGGCGTGCTCATCAACATCACCGGCTCCATGGACATCGGCCTGGAGGAAGTCGAGCAGGCTGCGAGCCTGGTTCAGGCCGCCGTACATCCCGACGCCCTCACCATCTTCGGCGCCACCTTTGACGAGACCATGGACGACGAGATCCGGGTCACCGTCATTGCCACCGGCTTTGAAAAGACCGAGGAGACCCCTGTCACCCCCGGCCTGAAGACCCCGGTCAGTACCGTGCCCGCCGGGACCGTTCCCCCTGCCGCCGCTCCGGCGGAGGAGAAGACGCCCCACGCCGAGCCGCCCCAGCCCCTGGAGATGGAGGAGCCCAAGCCGGAGGAGAACGATCCCTTTGAGGATATTTTTAAAATTTTCCAGAACCGTGACTGAGCTTCCACGGAAAATGCTGTGACCGGACCCCGCGGGCTGTGCCCGCGGGGCCTTTCCTTTTCCTGCCGCGGCTTCCTTGGCAGCGCTGGGGATATCTGTGCCGCGCCTTTCCGGCGAAACTGCAGAGAGTAAGCGTGCCGGCGTGAGACCGGCAGACGAGTCGGAAAGGAGTGATCTCATTGCATGAAGACGGTTTTTCGCGCAGACGGCGGTCCGGGGCGGCGCTGTGTCTCGCCATGCTCCTGGCCGTGGGGGGACTGAGCCTCCCGGCCCGGGCGGCGGAGACGCCGAAGGAGCTGGTCCCCGTGGGCCACACCGTGGGCATCAAGATGTTCGCCCGGGGCGTCCTGGTGGTGGATCTTGCGGAGGGGAAGAGCCCGGCGAAGGAGTGCGGATTGGCCAAAGGGGATGTGATCCTGCAGTGCAACGGCACCGCCGTCACCTCCACGGAGCAGTTCCAGCAGCTCCTCCAGGGAGAGGAGGAAGTGGAGCTGGCCGTCCGCCGGGGCGGCAGCGCAAAAACGCTGACGGCAGAGCCGGAGCAGAATGAGGACGGCGCCTGGGTCATCGGCGCCTGGATCCGGGACAGCATGGCGGGCATCGGCACCGTCACCTACTATGACCCCGCCACCGGAGCCTTCGGCGCCCTGGGCCACGGCGTCACGGACACGGACACCGCCCAGCTGCTGCCCTTCGCCAGCGGCAGCGTCCTGCCCTCCACGGTGAAGGCTGTGAAGCGGGGCCAGGCCGGGGCCGCCGGGGAGCTGAAGGGAAAATTTGATCTGACAACGGATCTCGGCACCCTCCGGGCCAACACCGCCAGCGGCATCTTCGGGGAGCTGAGTCCCTGCGCCCTGACGGAGGGCGACGCCGTCCCCGTGGTGGAGAGCGCCGAGGTCCGGGACGGCCCTGCCGTCATCCGCAGCAACGTGGCGGGTGACTGCGTGAAGGACTATCAGGTGGAGCTCCGCCGCCTGGGGGACGGGGAGGAGCGGAACCTCCTGGTCACCGTGACGGACCCGGAGCTGCTCTCCGCCACCGGCGGCATCGTCCAGGGGATGAGCGGCAGCCCCATCCTGCAAAACGGAAAGCTGGTGGGGGCCGTGACCCATGTTTTATTGAATGATCCCACCAAAGGATATGGCATTTTCATTGAAAATATGCTGAAAGCCGCCTGAGAAAAGGAGCGCGCGCCATGTCCGGCGCGCGCTCCTTCCCCTGCCGCAGCGGAGGTCTGCTGTTCGCGGCGGGAAGCGACCGGGAAAACGATTTTCCGTTTCTTTACAGCTTTTTGTATAGACGGTCTGGGAAAAATTTGATATCCTGTGGCCGTGACCTCCCCTCCGACCGCGGTCCAGAGACGGAGGAAACGGCGCTGCAGCGCCATTTTTCCCGCGAGAGAAAGCCTTCGTCCGGATGCGGCAGGATGTCCCGGAAAGCAGCAGAAAGGGCAGTTTCCAGAAAAAATTATTGTTCACCTAAAAATCTGTCGAACGAATTATGGGAGATTTTTACAATTTTCTGTTGCAAACGATGTCCGTTTATGATAGTTTATATCCAACGGGACTTGAAGCTTCACAAAACCGTCGCAAAGCTCCTTGGAAAAACGCCATGAAATATTATTGAGGAAGGTCAGGGAATGGAAGATGCAGAATACGGCAAAGGTACTGCTGGCGGATGCCAATGAAGAATTTCGCGCCCTTCTTGCGGGCGCGATCGGGAAGACCGGGGAGTTCACGGTGGTGGGCTCCACGGGGGACGGGCTGGAGGCGCTGCGCCTGGCGGAGGAGCAAAAGCCCGACCTGCTGATCCTGGACACGGTGCTGCCGGGGCTGGACGGCTTTGGGATCCTGCGCCGCCTGCCGGAGCTGGGGGCGCCCAAGGCCATCGTGCTCTCCGGGTACTTCAGCGACCGGGCGGCTGCCGAGGCGCTGGAGCTGGGCGCGGCGTACTACCTCACGAAGCCCTGCCAGATGGACGCCCTGCTGGAGCGGATGCGGGCGGCCGCCCATCGGGAGGAGGAAGCGCGGCCGCAGACCACGGACCTGCGCAGCGCGGTCACCGAGATCATCCATGAGATCGGCGTCCCGGCACATATCAAAGGCTATCAGTACCTGCGCCAGGCGATCATCCTGACGGTGCAGGATATGGAGCTCATCAACGCGGTGACGAAGGTGCTCTACCCCGCCGTGGCCAAGCACTTCAACACCACGCCCTCCCGGGTGGAACGGGCCATCCGCCACGCCATCGAGGTGGCCTGGGACCGGGGCGACCTGGAGACCCTGCAGAAGTATTTCGGCTACACCGTCTCCAACACCAAGGGCAAGCCCACCAACTCCGAGTTCATCGCCATGATCGCCGACCGCCTGGTCCTGGAAGGCCGGACGGGGGAGAAGGAGTAAGGGCTGCCCTGCGGGCAGCGCGGCTCAGACACCCCGCCGGGGGTGCCGGGGAAGCCCGTCGGCTTTTGCCGCCCGCGAGGCGGACTGTGCGGCGAGCGGGCGGGGGCCCGCTGCCGCTGGGGATGTATTCTTTTCAAATGAAAAGAATACATCCCCAGACCCCCTTGAAACGACCAAAGGAAGGGCTTCGGCCCTTCCCTTGGAAACCTTTCCGGAGTTTACGGGAGATTTCGGGGAAACGGGCGCGGGCGCTTCGCTGCGCGTAGTTACGAAGGACGTTGAGACGTAGGACGAGAGCTGGAAGCTTTGGCGCCTGCGGTCATTCCGAACACTTCGCCTTGCAGAAAACGAGGTCGACGATGGCCCGGCAGATCTCGAACCGGCATTGGTGCTGTCATTCCGAGGAGCAAAGCGACGTGGGAATCCGTATCCCCTCGTCCTTTCGTAAGGGCCGATGCCTATGACTGACGCCCTACATTTCGGCACGAAATTTGGTCGGCGGAAGCCATGCCTTAAGTACATCGGCCCACAGATCGGCACTCTCGGTGTTCGCGTAGGGGGCGGGCTCTGTCCCGCCCCGCCTGGGGCTGCTGGGAACTCCGATGGCCGAGCGATGTCCGCCCCGTCCCCCGCAGGCCAAGGCTCCCTTGTGTAAAGGGAGCTGTCGCGGCTTTGCCGCGACTGAGGGATTGTCCGAGGTTGCTGGACACTTTGGGGGTGATCTCTGCCACGATGCCCTCCCATCCCTCCCATCCACGCCGCAGACGCTCCGCTCTGCGCCGCTGACCCGGATGGTCGATTGGGCGTTCCCTTCTCCCCGTAGGGGCGGAGGTCATGCCTTAGGTACATCGGCCCGCTGCTTGGCACCCCTGGTAGCCCAGTAGGGGCGGGGCTCCGTCCCCGCCCGTTCCTCTGGGCTTGCTGGGTATTGCAATCGACTCTGTAGGGGCCGACCTGTGTGTCGGCCCGGATACGTTCCTTCCCGGGACCCGCCCGCGGCCCGGACACATAGGTCCGCCCCTACACAATAGGGAGGGATTCCGGAACCAACGGAAATTGGCGTGGAAACGGACCTTGCCCGGCGGGGCGGGACAGAAGCCCGCCCCCTGCGCGAAAAACGGAAAATGAAGCAAACGGGGTGCTATCTATCATGCAAAAAGAGGACCGCCCAAAGGGCGGTCCTCTTTTTGCTGTTTTTTACTGCTCGGAGGCCAGGGCGGCTTCCAGGGCGTGGGCCAGCTGGTCGGGGCAGGAGGTGTCCTTGAAGCCGCAGCGGATGCCCCGCATCCGGCGGATGGCCTCCTCCGCGCTCATGCCCACCACCAGGCTGGAGATGCCCTGCAGGTTGCCGGAGCAGCCCCCCAGGACCTCCACCTTCTCGATGACGTTCTTGTCATCCAGGGTGACGCGCATCTTCTTGGAACATACCCCCTTGGGGGTGTAATCGAAAATCATGGTCGGATTCCTCGCTTTTCTGAATTTCCCTCAGCATAGCACAGCCGGCCCGGTTTGGCAAGTCCCCTCAGAGCCGGCCGGCGCGCTCCAACTGCTGATAGTGCTGGTAGAGCACGCCGAAGCGGTAGGGATAGCGGGGCTTCCAGGGCTTGGCGGAGCCGCAGAAGTGCAGCACGGCGGTTTGGGCAATGACCCAGCTGGTGTCGGCCGCGCCGCCGCTTCGCAGAAGGTAGCTGCTGTAGCGCCGGGCATCGTAGTTCCAGACGGCGTCGTCCAGCTCATAGATGTCGGAGCCGTAGAGGCTGTTCAGCACGTCCTGATCCGGCAGCAGGAGCTTTTCCGGGTGCTCCCGGACGAAGCGGAAGATCTCCTCCGGCCGGACCCGCTCCCGCGCCAGCTTCAGGTCCATCCGCATGACGCCGGAGTTGAAGTACTTCCCCTCCGTCCCCAGGCGGATGCGGTTGATGTCGTTGGCCAGCTCCGTCTTCCCGGTGTGGGCCGCGGCGGCGAAGGTCTTTCCCTGGCAGTCCAGGTCCCAGAGGGGCGTCACCGGGTTGATGATGAGGATGTCCGGGTCCAGGTAGAGGACGGTCTCCACCTCCGGCGGCAGGATCTCCCCGGCCTCCGCCAGCCAACGATCCAGGCCCTCCAGGGCCTCTTCCGGCATGGAGCGGTGGATGAGGTGGACCCGGTACTCTCCGGGACTGTTGCGCAGCAGGGAGCCCAGCATCACCCGGAGGTGGGGGAGGTAGTTCTCGTCCAGGGTCACCAGCAGTTCGATAGGGGAAGACATGGCAGCGCTCCTTTCTCAGTTCATGGTCTCGGCATTCCGGGCGAAGAGCTCCGCCACCCGGTCCCGGAGGGCCGGGGAATGGGCAAGCTCCGGGTCACCTGCCAGCAAGGCCTCCGCGGACTTCTGGGCAGACTGCAGGAGCTGGGCGTCGCAGCCCAGGTCCGCCACCCGCAGGCCTGGCAGCCCGTGCTGCCGGACGCCGAAGAAGTCCCCCGGCCCCCGGAGGCGCAGGTCCTCCTCCGCCAGGCGGAAGCCGTCGTTGGTCTTCGTCAGGATCTTCAGCCGCTGCCGTGTCTCCTCATTCTGATTGTCGGAGATGAGGATGCAGTAGCTCTGGTGCTTCCCCCGGCCCACCCGGCCCCGGAGCTGGTGGAGCTGGGAGAGGCCGAAGCGCTCGGCGTTCTCCACCACCATGACGGCGGCGTTGGGCACGTCCACCCCCACCTCGATGACGGTGGTGGAGACCAGGAGATCTGTTTCGCCTGCGGAAAAGGCGGCCATGACGGCCTCCTTCTCCTTGGGCTTCATCTTTCCGTGGACGAAGGCCACCCGCAGGTCCGGGAAGACCTCCTTTTGGAGCTGCTGGGCATAGTCCTTCACGGCCTTGGCGTCCTCGCCGCCTTCCTCGCTGCTCTCCACCATGGGGCAGACGATGTAAGCCTGACGGCCCTGGGCGATGTGCTTTCGCAGGAAGGCGTAGATCCGGGGCCGGTAGCTGCCCGGCACGGCGAAGGTCTCGATGGGCTGCCGCCCCGGCGGCAGCTCGTCGATGAGGGAGACATCCAGGTCCCCGTAGAGGATCAGGGCCAGGGTCCGGGGGATGGGCGTCGCAGACATCACCAGGGTGTGGGGATGGAGCCCCTTCTCCGCGAGAGCCGCCCGCTGGGCAACGCCGAAGCGGTGCTGTTCGTCCGTCACCACGAGGCCGAGGTCCCGGAAGGTGACCGTCCCCGTGAGGAGGGCGTGGGTGCCGATGGCAAGATCGATGTCCCCCGCCGCCAGGGCGGCGTTGGTCTCCCGCCGGGCCTTGACGCCGGTGGAGCCCGTCAGCAGGGCGCAGCGGAGGCCCAAAGGTTCCAGCAGGGGGGAGAGGGTCTCATAGTGCTGCCGGGCCAGGATCTCCGTGGGGGCCATCAGGGCCGCCTGGCGGCCGTTCCTTGCCGCAAAGTAGACGCAGGCGGCGGCCACCATGGTCTTGCCGGAGCCCACGTCCCCCTGGCAGAGCCGGTTCATGGGAAGGCCCGAGCGCATGTCACCCAGGGCCTCGTCGATGGAGCGGCGCTGGGCCCCCGTCAGGGAGAAGGGGAGGGCGGCGTAGAAGGGTGCCATGTCCACCGCCGCCATGGGGGGCACGGTGACGGCGTTCCGCCGGGACCGGAGCCCGGCAAGGCCCAGGGCGAAGAGGAAGAGCTCCTCAAAGGCCAGCCGCCGCCGGGCAAGGCTCAGGGCCTCGTCCCCCTCCGGAAAGTGGATGTTCTCCACGGCGTAGGCGGCGGAGCAGAGGGCATTCTCCTGCCGGATGGCGGCGGGCAGCAGCTCCGGCACGGCGTCGCCGCACTCGTCCAGGGCCTGGCGGATGGTCCGGGAGAGGAAGAGCTGGCTGAGCCCCGCCGTCAGGGGATAGATGGGCACGATGCGGCCCGTCCGCTCCCCCAGGCCCTCCCGCTCCACGATGGGGCTGGCCATGGACTTGCGGAGGAGGCTGCCCTCCGCCTTGCCGTAAAAGAGATAGGTCTGCCCCACCTGAAGGCTGTTTTTGAGCCAGCTCTGGTTGAAGAAGGTCAGGTCCAGCACCCCGGTCTCGTCCACCGCCCGGACCTTGATAAGGTCCATCCCCTTGCGGATGTGGGCAAGGGTGGGGGCCGAGGCGATCATGGCGGCCACGCAGGCGCTCTCCCCGGGGATGAGCTCGGAGATCTTCCTGGTCTCCCGCCGGTCGTCGTAGGCCCGGGGGTAGAAGCGCAGCAGGTCCCCCAGGGTCCGGATCTCCAGCCGCTCCAGGACCTTCGCCTTCTGGGGCCCGATGCCCCGCAGGACCGTTATCGGGCTCGTCAGGGTCTCCATGCGTGCCGCCTCCCTTCCTGAATGAGGGGCTTCCCTTGAGAGCCGCCCCTGTGGTAAACTGGAACTATATTATACTCCCAGCAGGGAAATTTGAAAAGAAGTTTGTAACGAACGCCGCCGTCCGCCGTCTATCAGGCAGAAAACGCAGGGAAGGGAGGGGCTGCCATGCCGGATTTCACAGAGGTCTACCGGGAATACTTCGCCGGGGTCTGCCGCTACGTCCTGGCCCTCTGCGGCGATCCCTCCCTGGCGGAGGAGATCACCCAGGAGACCTTCTTCCGCAGCCTTGCCGCCATCGACGGCTTCCGGGGGGATTGCCCCCTCTTTGCCTGGCTCTGCCGCATCGCCCGGAACTGCTGGCTGGACCACTGCCGGGAGCATCGGCGCCGGGGGGAGGAGCCCCCGGAGGGTCATGTCCCCAGTGCGGAGGAGACCTACCTCCGCCGGGAGGAGGCCAGAGCCGCCCTGGCGGGCCTGGACCGCCTGGCGGAGCCCTATGGCGAGGTGCTGCGGCTCCGGGCTCTGGGGGGCCTCAGCTTCCGGGACATCGGGGCGGCATACGGAAAGAACGAGACCTGGGCCCGGGTCACCTGCTTCCGGGCCCGGCAGCGACTGAAGGAGGAGATGGAATGAACTGTGACATCGTGCGGGACCTACTGCCCCTCTATGAAGACGGCCTCTGCTCGGAGGAGAGCCGGAAGGCCGTGGAGGAGCACCTGAAAAGCTGCGAGACCTGCCGGAAGCTCCTGCCGGAAGGGCCTGCAGAGGCGGGGCAGGAGCCCGCGGCGGCGGAGGGCTCCGCGGCGGAGAGCGGCGTGCTGCAGGGCATCTCCCGGGAGTGGAAGCGGCAGAAGCGCCGCTCCTGGCGGCGGGGCATCCTGCTGGGGATGGCGCTGCTGCTGGGCTTTGCACTGCTGGCCCGTCCGCTGCTGATGATCTGGTTCTATACCGGCTCTTTCGGCGCGAAGACGGACATGGCCGGGGACCTCCTCTGCGGCTACAACCGCCTGACGGGAGAGGCCTTCGCTGCTGTCTACGAGTGGGATGGCAGGGAGGAGACCATGGACTTCACCGTGCCGGATACCGTCTTCGGCTACCGCGTCACCGCCCTGGGGGGCTACGTGGGCCGGGGCGCGCCCTGTGCCTTCACCGTGGAGCTGCCGGAGAGCTTCGGCCACACGCGGGAGGGCTTCGGAGAGGACCTCTGGGACTACGCCCGGGAGAAATACCCCAACGCCGAGGTGGTGGAGCTGCCCTTCACCGTCCACATCGGCAAGGACCTGGAGGAGATCCGGCAGGAGCTCTTCGGGAGCTACTATGGCTTTACTGCCGAGGGGCATGAGGTCCTTTACCACGTCACCCTCACCGTGGACTGCGACCCGGAAAACAAAACGTTTTACTCCGAGAACGGAGTCCTCTACGACCGCGAGACCGGCGAAGCCGTCCTGGGTACGGGGGAGTGATCGCAGTCCCCCGAAGGGCTCCCGTAGGGGCCAATGCCCGCATCGGACCCTGCGAAATGGCCGGGAGGCGTCGGTGAATGATCCCCCAGCCGCCCCTGCGGGTGACAGATTCCTTTCCACAAGGGAGTCTTGGACCCTACGGGGCAGCGGGCGGACACATAGGTCCGCCCCTACGCGGTCATCGGAATAGCCGCAGCGCCAGACGGGGCGGGGCAGAGCCCGCCCCCTGCGGGAACACCGGGAGTGCCGGTCTGCGGGCCAATACAGGCATCGGCCCTTACGAAAGGACGTGAGATACGGATCCCCATAACCAGCGTCCCAAATTTCAAAATGAAATTTGGATGGCGGTGGCTGCGCCTGAGGCGCGTCGCTTCGCTCCTCGGAACGACGGAGGCAGTAAACTCCCAATGTCGGTGCGAGATCTGCCGGGCCGTCGCTGCCCTCGTCTCCCACGGGGATGTAACCTCCCATCCCACCAGGAAGGCTTCCAAAGGAAGGGCCGCAGCCCTTCCTTTGGCCGTTTCCGGGAAGAAGCGCCTTCCTCCGCCGCCTCCCTGGCTGTCTGCGAAAAGAGGACTGGAAACCCCGCTTTCTTTGTGCTACAATACCCCCGTAGAAAACCATCGCGGGCGATCCCCCGCGGAAAGGACGGAACTATGCTGGAACATCTGGAACCCAAGGCGGTTTTTCACTGGTTTGAGGCCCTCTGCGCCCTCCCCCACGGCTCCGGGAATACCCGCGCCGTGGCCGACTGGTGCGTGGACTTCGCCAAGGAGCGGGGCCTCGCCTGCCGCCGGGACGCGCACGACAACGTTATCATTGTGAAGGAGGCCGCCCCCGGCTACGAGACGGCTCCCACCCTGATCCTCCAGGGCCACCTGGACATGGTCTGCGAGAAGGTCCCCGGCTGCGGAAAGGACATGGCGAAAGAGGGGCTGGACCTCCGCTGCGATGAGGACTGGGTCTGGGCCGAGGGCACCACCCTGGGCGGGGACGACGGCATCGCCGTGGCCACGGCTCTCGCCATCCTGGATGACGACAGTCTGCCCCACCCCCGGCTGGAGGTCCTCATCACCGCCGATGAGGAGATCGGCATGCTGGGAGCCGAGGGCCTGGACGCCTCCGACCTCCAGGGCCGCCAGCTCCTGAACCTGGACTCTGAGAGCGAGGGCATCTTCACCGTGGGCTGCGCCGGCGGCAACCGGACCCACTGCGTCCTGCCCCTCCGGCGGGAGCCCTACGAGGGCGGCGTCTGGCGCCTGACCGTCAGCGGGCTGCGGGGCGGCCACTCCGGCGAGTGCATTGGCCTGGGCCGGGGCAATGCCTCCATGCTCCTGGGCCGTCTCCTGGGGGAGATCGCGGGGAAGACCGAGCTGCGCCTGATCCTGGCCCAGGGCGGCCTGAAGGATAACGCCATCCCCTCCCAGGCGGAGGCGGAGATCGCCGCCAGGCGGAGGCGGAGATCGCCGTCCCCGCCGGGACGGAGCTCACCGACATCGCCGCCGCCTTTGAGGCCCAGCTCCGCCACGAGTACCGGGCCGCGGACCCGGATGTCACCGTCACCGCCGTCCCCTGCGAGCCCGGCTTCCTCCCCATGGATGAGGCCTCCACCGCCCGCTGCCTCTGCCTCCTGACCTGCGCCCCCAACGGCATCCAGGAGATGAGCCAGGATGTCCCCGGCCTGCCTCAGACCTCCCTCAACCTGGGCATCCTCACAACGGTTGAGGACACCATGGAGGCCTCCTTCTGCCTGCGCAGCAGCGTCGCCAGCCAGAAGGAGATGATGCGCCGCCGCCTGGACAGCCTCACGACGGCCCTGGGCGGCCATACCGAGGTCAGCGGCGACTATCCCGCCTGGGAGTACCGGGCGGACTCCGCCCTCCGGGACCGGATGGTGGCGGTCTACCGGGACCAGTACGGCGCGGAGCCCCGGATCGAGGTCATCCACGCGGGGCTTGAGTGCGGCCTCCTCTCCGGCAAGCTGCCGGGGCTGGACTGCGTCTCCATCGGCCCGGACCTGGAGGACATCCACACCCCCCGGGAGCGCATGAGCATCCCCTCCGTCCAGCGGATCTGGGCCTTCGTAACGGAGGTCCTCCGCCGCAGCAAGTGATGGACAAGCAGGGCGTTTACCGCTTCCTGCAGGAGCGGGGCATCGAATACGAGTGCGTGGAGCACCCGTCGGCCTACAACATGGAGGAGATGTCCCATATCGCCCTTCCTTACCCGGAGGCCGACGCCAAAAACCTCTTCGTCCGGGACGAGAAGAAGCGGGACTACTATCTCATCACCGTGAAGGGCAGCAAGCGGGTGGACCTGAAGGCCTTCCGCCAGCGGCACGGGACGAGGGCCCTCCGCTTCGCCTCGGCGGAGGAGCTTGCGGATATCCTGGGCCTGCTCCCCGGCCACGTAACGCCCCTGGGCCTCCTCAACGATGAGGAGCGCCGGGTGAAGGCCTATCTGGACGCCGCCTTCCTGGACCCGCCGGGCCTTGTGGGCGTCCACCCCAACGAGAATACCGCCACCCTTTTCCTGCGGACCGGGGACCTCATCTCGATCCTCCGGGACCACGGAACGGAAGTGGAGCTCACAGAGCTGTAAGCCAAGACCGCCGCCCATCCGGGCGGCGGTCTTTTCAGAATCCTTTGTACTTTTTGAGGAACGCGACGGTGGAGAGGCTGTGGAAGTCTGACAGGATCTCCTCCGGGGAGAACCACCAGGCGTCCCCCAGGTAGCGCTGGCCGTACCGATAGTACCAGGGGACCAGGTCTTCGTAGGGTGGCTCCTTTCTAACCAGCTTGTGGAGCAGGATGTGCTGGTCAAGGGAGAGGGCGTATTCCTCGTCCACCCGAAAGGCGGGCAGAAAGAGACCCCGGCCTTCCCGGCCGGCCTCCGCCGCCTGGTAGTCCGCCGTCAGGTCCGCCAGACTCAGCTCCGGCGGCTCCCGGAAGAGCTGCCGGAGAAGCGTCTCCGGGTTCCGCTCTCCCGCAGGAAGCCGGATGGCCTCCGAGGGTATGTTCCGGTTCTCCAGAACGGAGGACCGAAGAAGGATGTGTTCGTCCATGATCCTCTCCTCTCGCTGAGCCGAAAGCGTTCTTACTCCTCCAGCGGCATCCGCAGGCGCTTTCTCCGCTCCCGGTAGTCCGGCAGGACGGAGGAGAGCAGCGCATGGAAGTCGGGGCCGTGGTTCATGTAGCGGAGGTGGCAGAGCTCGTGGACCACCACGTAGTCGATGGCCTCCTCCGGGCAGAGCATCAGAAAGCAGGAGAAGGAGATGACCTTCCGGCTGCTGCAGCTGCCGTAGCGGCTCCGGGTCTCCGTGATCCGGATGGCGGAGGGCTGCAGCCCCAGGATGGCCCCGTAGTGGGCTGCCTTTCCTGGCAGAACGGCCCTGGCCTGCGCCTTCAGGGCGGCGATGTCCTCCTCCGTCTGGGGCGGGGGAGAGTCCAGGACCCGGGCCACGTGCTTCCGCGCCCAGTCCTCGTGGGCCTGGACGAAGGCGGCGATGTGCTCCTCCGTGGTATGCAGGGGAGCCCGGACCTCCAGCTCCCCGTTTTTCCGCACCATCAAGGCCAGGGTCTTCCGGCCGGTGCGCACGACTTTGTAATCCATCATGCTCCCAGTATAGCGAAGCCGGCCGGTGATTGCAAGCCTCTCTTGGCGGACATGGCGGGGGAGAGGCCCCGGATCGGGAGGGGAAGCCCCCGGATTTCAGCGAATTGCACCTTGCCAGCGGGACAAAAATCGGGTATACTATTCAAATAGTGAAAAATTGGAAACGAAAGGATGGATCCCCATGAAGGAATACCGGAACCTCACCCGGCCGGAGCTGGAGGCGGAGCTGGCCGCCGTCCGGGCGGAGTATGACGCCCTGAAGGCCAAGGGCCTGCAGCTGAACATGGCCCGGGGCAAGCCCGGCAAGCAGCAGCTGGACATGGTCAGCGGCCTTTTCGATGTCTTCCATACGCCGGAGGACTTTCTCTCCGACGGCGTGGACTGCCGCAACTACGGCGAGCTTGCCGGCCTCCCCGCCGCCCGGCGGCTCTTCGCGGAGATCCTGGGATGTCGGGAGAGCCAGGTCTTCGCCGGCGGCAACGCCAGCCTTCAGCTGATGTATGACACCGTCAGCAAGGCCATGACCCACGGCCTGCTCCATTCGGAAAAGCCTTGGTGCAAAGAGGAGGGCCTCAAGTGGCTCTGCCCCGCCCCCGGCTATGACCGCCACTTCAAGATCACGGAGTCCTTTGGCTTCGAGCTCATCACCATCCCCATGACCCCAGACGGCCCGGATATGGACGCCGTGGAGGCCGCCGTGAAGGACCCCAAGGTCAAGGGTATGTGGAATGTCCCCAAGTACTCCAACCCCCAGGGTTATGTCTACTCCGAGGAGACCATCCGCCGCATCGCATCCCTGAAGCCCGCCGCGCCGGATTTCCTCCTCATGTGGGACAACGCCTACTGCATCCACGAGCTGGAAGGGGAGTTCGTGCCCTTCCCGGATATCCTCGCGGAGTGCGCCAGGTACGGCAACGCCGACATGGTCTTCGAGTTCGCCTCCACCTCCAAGGTGACCCTTCCCGGCGCGGGCATCTCCTGCTTCGCCTGCTCCGAGGCGAACCTTGCCTACATGGAAAAGCTCATCGGCGTCCAGGCCATCAGCTTTGACAAGGTGAACCAGCAGCGCCACGTCCTCTATCTCAAGGATAAGGCCACGACCCTGGCCCTGATGCAGCGCCATGCCGCCATCCTCGGCCCCAAGTTCCGGGCCGTGACGGACGCCCTGGACCGGGAGATCGCGCCCCTGGGCATTGCCCACTGGACCCATCCCAAGGGCGGCTACTTCGTCTCCCTGGATGCCCTGCCCGGCACCGCCAGACGGACCCTGCAGCTGTGCAAAGAGGCCGGGGTCACCATGACCGGCGCCGGCGCCGCTTTCCCCTACGGTAAGGACTCCCAGGACAGCAACATCCGCATCGCGCCCTCCCTGCCCCCGGTGGAGGAGCTGGAGCAGGCCATTCAGGTGCTCTGCGCCTGTCTGAAACTTTCCGCATTGGAGGAGTATCTGAAATGAGATATTACGGCAGCGTTTACCGCCCCCCCTCTGAGGCCTACAGCCTCATCGTCCAGGTGACCTACGGCTGCAGCCACAATACCTGCGCCTTCTGCGGCATGTATAAGGAGAAGCGCTTCGCCCTCCGCCCCCTGGCCGAGGTGCTGGAGGACTTCCACCTGGCCCGGCAGTACTACCGCAATGTGGGCCGGATCTTCCTGGCGGACGGCGACGCCCTGATCCGCAAGGTCAGCGACCTTGTCACCATCCTGGATACCATCCGGGAGCTCTTCCCGGAGTGCGAGCGGGTCAGCAGCTACGCCTCTCCCTCCTCCCTCCAGATCCGGACGGACGAGGAGCTCCAGCTCCTGCGGGACAAGGGCCTGACCCTCCTCTACATGGGGCTGGAGTCCGGCTGCGATGACGTGTTGAAGCTCATGCGCAAGGGCCACACCTCCGCCGAGATCGTGGAGTGCGGCCGGAAGGTGAAGCGCAACGGCATCGGCCTCTCCGTCACCGCCATCACGGGTCTCGGCGGCCCGGAGCTGATGGAGGCCCACGCTGTGGATACCGCCAGGGCCCTGAACGCCATGAACCCGGAGTATATCGGCATCCTCACCCTGGTGGTGGAGGACGGCACCCCCCTGCAGGACTGGGTCCGGGAGGGTAAGTTCCACCTCCTGACCCCCGCCCAGGTCCTCCAGGAGACCAAGCTCATGGTGGAGAGCTTTGACTCCCCCGGCAGCGTCTTCCGGATGAACCACGCCTCCAACTACCTCTCCCTGAAGGGCACCCTCAACGAGGACAAGGAGGCCATGCTGGCCCAGATCCGCCGGGCGGAGCAGCACATGGAGACCCTTCGGCCCGAGGGGTGGAGACAAGTCTAAGCGCTTAAAGGGGGGACTGACGTCCCCCCTTTAGAGTCCCCCTGCCCCGTGCCGCCCTTGGGCGGCACGATGGCCAATGCCCCCTCCGGCATTGCCGGAGGGGGCATTGCACTGCGCTTGGGTGCAGAGGAGGCCCCGCCCCATTGGGGCGGGGCCTCCTCCACACGTCGCTTCGTGAGAGGAATTTTTCCCGCCGTACATGCCGCCGGGAAAAATGATTCTGCTTCTTTCCACCGGAGGCGGAAACCAGGAAGGGGTTTTCGACCCCTTCCTGGACTTTTCCCGGGACGGGCGCGGACGCTTCGCTGCGCGCCGGGGACGGACTGCTGCTATTTCGAGGGGCGAAGCGGCGCCGTATCCCCCGTTCTTCCGTAGGGGCCGATGCCTGCATCGGCCCGCTGCTTGACCGGTAGGGGCGGGGCTCCGTCCCCGCCCGTTCGCCCGGATTTGCTTGCTGTTTCCCATCGCGGCGTCTGGGCCGACCTCTGTGTTCGCCCGGATACGCTCCTTTACGGGGACTGCCTGTGGGCAAGGAGGAAGAAACGCCGGATGGGCTCAGCCCATCCGGCGTTTTCGTTTTACGGTCGATCCGTGAGCTTGGCGCAGTCGGCGGGGCGGCCGGAGAGCATCTCCAACCCGTGGGCCAGGGTGGGCAGCACGGCGGCTAGGTTTTCCCGGGCGGCCTTGGGCGAACCCGGCAGATTCACGATGAGGCTGCCGCCCCGGATGCCCGCTTGGGCCCGGGAGAGCATGGCTCGCGGCGTCACCTGGAGGGAGGCATAGCGCATGGCCTCCGGGATGCCGGGGGTCATGCGCTGGCAGACAGCCAGGGTGGCCTCCGGTGTCACGTCCCGGGGAGCGAAGCCGGTGCCGCCGGTGGTGACGATGAGGGGGCAATTTCCCCCGTCCGCCAGGCGGATGAGGGCGGCCTCGATCTGGGGCTGTTCGTCCGGCACCAGGACGGTCTCCGTCACGGTGTAGCCGGCGTCCGTCAGCATTTCCGCCACCAGCGGGCCGCCCTCGTCCGGGCGAAGGCCTTGGAAGCAGCGGTCGGAAACGGTGACAACAGCGGCGTTCGGCATAAAAAAGCCTCCTTTTTGGGGTAAAAAATCGGGTGGGTCCCGGAAATTCCGGCGGGTCCCACGGGAAACGCTTGACGGGGGACATTGGGGTCCGCCCCTTTTTTACGAGGGACGGGGAGACGGGGGAACGGGCCGCCGAGTCGTCGGCCCCTACGGGGGGTTCAGGGGGCGGGCCGCCGAGTCGTCGGCCTCTACCGGGGTGCGGGGGCGGGCCGATGAGGTCATTGCAGGAGGAGGATGTCCTCCGGGGAGACGGTGACGGTGAGGCGGTCGGGGGCCTGGAGGGCCTGCCAGGCCTCCTTGGAAAGCTCCATGCGGAGGGGCGGCGTGTCGGGCTTGGCCCCCTCCGGGCGGAGGAGGACGATGGTCTCAAAGACATCGTCGATGACCCGCTCCACGGCGCAGGGGATGGTATTCCTCTCCCCCTCCGCCGCCGGGCGGACGGTGTGGGAGCGGATGCCCACGGTTCGCGTCTCCGGCGGGATGGGACGGCCGGGGTCCAGGGTGACGCCCCAGTCCGGCAGGCGGACGAGGGCGCCCTCCGCTTGGGCGGGGGTGAAGTTCTTGCAGCCGGAGAGCCGGGCGGCGGACTCCGTTCCCGGGGCGTGGAAGAGCCGGCGCATGGGCTGGACGGGGCTTGCCTTGCCGCCCTCCAGGACGCAGACGTTGGGGCAGTTGCGCCAGGCCTCGCCCCGGTCGTGGGTGACCCAGAGGATGGGGCCGGGGAAATCGTCCATGACGGCGGCAAGTTCCAGCTCCAGCTGGTACTTGAGGTAGCTGTCCAGGGCCGAGAGGGGCTCGTCCAGGAGGATCATCCGAGGGTCCGTCAGCAGGATCCGGGCCAGGGCGCAGCGCTGCTGCTGCCCGCCGGAGATCTGCCGGGGCCGGAGGTCCGCCACGGCTTCCAGCCGGAAGCGGCGGAGGGCGTCCTCCGCCAGGGTGTCCCGGTTGGGCTTGCCACGGAGGACGGCCAGGAGGTTCCCCCGGACGGTCATATTGGGGAAGAGGGCGTACTGCTGGAAGAGGTAGCCCGCCCGGCGCTGCTGGGGCGGGAGGTCGATCCTGGCGGCGCTGTCGAAGAGGACCCGGCCATCCAGGGCGATGCGTCCCTCGTCCGGCCGGAGGATGCCGGCGATGCAGCGGAGGGTCACGCTCTTGCCGCAGCCGGAGGCGCCCAGCAGGGCCAGGGGCTCCGCCCCGGTCTCAAAGGCGGCTTCCAGCTGGAAGTCCCCCAGCTTTTTCCGGATGTCAACATGGAGCATTATCGGCGGCCTCCCTTCCGCTGGCGGTCTTCCAGCAGGTTGACGGTCAAAAGGAACACGGCGGAGATGGCCACGTTCACCAGCACCCAGCGGAAGGCCATGGCGTCATCCCCGGTCTGCCAGAGCTGGTAGACGGCGGTGGAGACGGTGGCGGTCTTGCCGGGGGTGTAGCCCGCCAGCATGGAGGTGGCGCCATACTCGCCCAGAGCCCGGGCGAAGGCCAGCACCGTGCCCGCCAGGATGCCCTGGCGGCAGCAGGGCATCCGCACCCGCCAAAAGATCCAGGCGTTGGGGAGGCCCAGGGTCTGGGCGGACTGGGAGAGGGTCTCGTCAAAGCTCTCAAAAGCGCCCCGCGCGGTGCGGTACATCAGGGGGAAGGCCACCACCACGGCGGCGAAGATGGCGGACCACCAGACCATGACGAGACGCACGCCGAACTGCTCCAGCGCCCAGGCACCGATGATCCGCCGGGGGCCGAGAAGACGCAGCAGGAGATAGCCCACCACCGTGGGGGGCAGGACCAGGGGCAGCGTCAGGACCACGTCCAGCACGCCCTTCACGAGCTTGGGGAGCTTTGCGATGTAGTACGCCGCGGCGATGCCCAGGAAGAAGATGAGCACCGTGGAGATGGCCGCGATACGCAGCGAGTTCCATAGGGGGAACCAATCCATACCTTTCCCTCCGTTTTTCATCCAGTCGGTCACCCTTGCCGGAGGGGGGCGAAGGCGCTTCGCGCCTCTCCGCCAGGGGGGACCTTTTCTCAGGGTAACACAGTCCCGCCGCCCGGGTCAAGGGCGGGGGCGTTTTCCCCTCTGCCCGGGACGGGCCCGGGCAGAGGGGGCGGGGTCTTAGTTGGCGGGGCTGAAGCCGACGCTCCGGAAGACGGCCATGGCCTCCTCAGTCTGGAGGTAGTCCAGGAAGGCCTGGGCCGCCTCGGTCTGGCCGTCCTTCAGCACGGCGGCGGGATAGATGACCTGGCCGCACATCTCGGCGGTGGCGCTGTCCACCACGGTGAGGCCGGCGGAGAAGGCGTCCGTCGCGTAGATGATGCCGCAGTCGGCGGCGGCCTCGGTGACCTGGGTGGTGACTTCCTTCACGTTGTTGCCGTAGGTGAGCTTATCGGTGATGGCGGCCTCGTCGATGCCGTAGAAGGCGAAGATCTTCTGGGTGTACTGGCCCACGGGGACGTTGCTGTTGCCGATGGCCAGCATGACCTCGCCGTTCTGGAGGAGGTCGGCCAGCTGGTCAAAGCTCTCGATGCCCTTGGGGTTGCCCTCGGGAACGGCCAGGGTGACCTTGTTCTCCAGCAGGTTCAGGCGGCTGCCCTCCAGCAGCATGTCCTGGCCGTTGGGGTTCTTCCCGGCGTCGTCCTTCAGGGAGCCGTCCAGGGCGTTCATCTGCTTGGGGGCGGCGGAAATAAAGAGGTCGCAGAGGGCGCCCTCCTCGATCTGGGTGAGGAGCTTGCCGGAGGAGTCAAAGTTGAAGCAGAGGGTCACGTTGGGGGCCACGGTCTTGTAGTTCCCGGCGATCTCGGTGAGGGTCTCGGTCATGGAGGCGGCGGCGAAGACCACCAGGGTGATGGGCTCGGCGTCGTCGCCGGAGGCGGAGCCGGAGCCGGAAGCGGCGGGGGTGTTGCTGGTGCCGCAGGCCGCGAGGCTCAGGGCCAGGGTCAGCGCCAGGAGCAGGGAGAGAAACTTCTTCATGTGGGGTACTTCCTTTCCAAAAATGGTGTGCCGGTTCATCGTATCCCGCGGCGAGGAAGGAACGGGCAAGAAAACGCCGCGGGCTGTCTATCTTCCAACCGCTGAGCGCGGGGTGGAATGGTTTGGTTATCCTCACTCGAGGATAACGGGTGGGGAAAGCTTGGCCCCGGGAGGGGCCAAGGGGGTCACTTGCCGAAGGGGCAGATGGGGTAATGGCACTCGGGGCAGCTGAGGCAGAGGCCGCCCTCGCCCAGGGCGATGAGGTCACGTCGCTCCACCCGGACGCCGGCGGCGAGGCGGGGCAGCACCAGGTCGAAGACCGTGGCCCCGGCGTACATCACGCAGCCGGGGAGGCCGCAGACGGCGGTGCCGTCTTCATAGTAGCCCAGGAGGAACATGGCGCCGGGGAGGACCGGGGCGCCGTAGGTGACGATGTCCGCCCCGGAGCGGCGGATGGCGCCGGGGGTGTTGTCATCCGGGTCCACGCTCATGCCGCCGGTGCAGAGGATGAGGTCGGCGTGGGTCTCCCGGGCCTCGGCGATGGCGGAGACGATGTCCTCCACTGCGTCGCCGGGGTAGGCCACGGAGAGGGTCTCGATGCCGTAGGCCGCCAGCTTGCGCCGCACCACGGGGGAGAAGCTGTCCTGGATGAGGCCCTTCTTTACCTCGCTGCCGGTGGCGATGATGGCGGCGGTCTTCTTGACGTAGGGGAGGAGAGTCAGGAGGGGCTGATCCCCCGCGGCCTCCTCGGCCTTTTGGAGCTTGTCCTCGGAAATGACCAGGGGGATGACCCGCATCCCGGCCAGCTTGTCGCCCTTGCGGACGGGGGTATTGCCATGGCGGGTGGCGATCATGACCTCCTCCTGGGAGTTCACGGCCATGAGGCGGGCGGAATCCACCAGGAAGAGGCCGTCGATGGCGGCGGTGAGCTCGATCTTGCCCTCCTTGGGCTCGCTGCGGTCCATATTGGCGTTGATGGCGAGAGCGCAGAGGTGCTCCGCGGCGTCGTTCTCATGGAGCATGCCGGGGGTCATCTCCCAGACGTAGAGCTGCTCCTTGCCCATGGAGAGGAGGACGGGGATGTCCTCCGGCCGGACCACGTGGCCCTTGCGGAAGCGGGGACCCTTGAACTGGCCTGGGATGATCTGGGTCATGTCGTGGCAGAGGACGTGGCCCACGGCGTCCTCGGTGCGGATGCGTTTCATAGCGTCCCCTCCCAAACTTCAATGGTGTCGCCGGGGCGGACGGTGCCCTCCCGCTCCACGGTGGCGAAGATGCCCTCCGTGGGCATGACGCAGCGGCCCACCGCCTTTTTGATGGTGCAGTCGTTGTGGCACTCCTTGCCGATCTGGGTCACCCGGAGGATGGCGGGGCCGACCTTCAAAAGAGTTCCCACGGGCAGGGTCTTGAGGGCCAGGCCCCGGGTGTTGATGTTCTCCGCGAAGGCCCCGGCGGGGAGGTCCATGGGGACGGCGGCGCGCATGGTGTCCACGCTCTCCTCCGCCAGGAGGGAGACCTGGCGGTGCCAGTCCCCGGCGTGGGCGTCCCCCACGATGCCGTGGTGACAGCGGAGCTGGATCTCCGGCACGGGGTGTTTGGAGACACCCTTCGCCTCGCTGAGATTGACGGATGTCACGACTGCCACTCGTATCCCTCCTCTGCCCGGAAGTCGCCGCTGCGGCCGCCGGATTTCGCCAGCAGGCGGATATGCTCGATCCGCATGTCCCTCTGCAGGGCCTTACACATATCGTAAACGGTCAATGCCGCCGCGCTGACGGCGGTGAGGGCCTCCATCTCCACCCCGGTGGGGCCGGCGCAGGAGACCTCGGCGAGAATTTCCACCCGGCAGGGGTCCTCCGAAAGGGAGAAGCGGATGTCCACCCCCGTCAGGGGCACGGGATGGCACATGGGGATGAGCTCCCAGCAGTGCTTGGCGGCCTGGATGCCCGCCACCTGGGCCACGGCCAGGACATCGCCCTTTTTGAGCTTCCCCTCCCGGATGGCGGTGAGGGTCTCTTTTGAGACGCGGACTTCCCCGGCGGCGGCGGCCCGGCGGAAGGCGGGGGCTTTCTCCGTCACATCCACCATCCTGGCCCGGCCCTGGTCGTTGAAATGGCTGAATTCCGGCATGGTCTCACCCTCCGATCTCGTTCATGTCCCGCGCCGTGTCGCTGCCCCCGGCGGCCAGATGGTGCCGCAGAGGCTTCGCCATGGCGCCCGCCAGGATGGCGGCTTCCAGCGCCTCCCCGTGGAGGCCCCGGAGGTTTCGCTCCGCCCGCCCGTGGAGGCAGGGGAGCAGGTGGCCGTCCGCCGTCACCCGGAGGCGGCGGCACTGGGCGCAGAAATCGCAGCTCAGGGGGGAGATGAGGCCCACGGTGCCCTGGGCCCCCGGCAGCTGATAGTGGCGGGCCACGCCGCCGTCCCCCGGCAGGGGGCGGAGGGCCGGGAAGCGGTCCAGGATGACGCTCGCGGGCAGGAAGCGCTCCCCGCTCCAATGGACGCAGGGGCCCATGGGCATGAGCTCGATGAAGCGGACCTCCCAGGGGTGCTCCTCCGTCAGGCGGAGGAAGTCCCCGATCTCATCGTCGTTGACGCCGCCCATCAGGACGCAGTTGAGCTTTAAACGGTCAAAGTCCGCAGCTTCCGCTGCGGCGATGCCGTCCAGGGTGTCCTGGAGGTTTCCCCGACGGGTGAGGTAAGCGAATTTCTCCGGCTGGAGGGTATCCAGGCTGATGTTCAGCCGGGAGACCCCGGCGGCGCGGAGGGGGGCGGCAAAGGTCTTGAGCTGGGCGCCGTTGGTGGTGAGGCAGAGCTCCGAGAGGCCCGGCAGGGCGGAAAGGCTCCGGCAGAGGTCCAGCAGGCCCCGGCGCACCAGGGGCTCCCCCCCGGTGAGGCGGATCTTCCGGACGCCGAGAGCGACGGCGGCCCCGCCGATCTCCGCCAGCTCCTCGAGGGTCAGCATCTCGGCGTGGGAGCGCTTGGGGACGCCCGCCTCCTCCATGCAGTAGCGGCAGCGGAGGTCGCAGCGCTCGGTGACGGAGAGGCGCAGATAGTCGATGGTCCTGCCGAAGCTGTCCCGCATGCCGTCGCCTCCCGTGATCCTCGAATGAGAATAATGATAGAATAGTATAGCACGGGAGTGCGGCGGAAGTCAACGGAAACGCCGGAAAGGTCGACCTTTTTTGCGGCGGGAGGATTGCGGAATCCCGCCGTTCGTGCTACACTGTTCTATTGAAAGAACAACGAGGGGAGGGACGGATATGCCGGCGGAGGCTTTGGGCGTCCGGAAGGGCGTCACGGCGGTGATCGGCGGCGGGGGGAAGACCACGCTGCTGCGGACGCTGGGGGAGGAGCTGGCCCGGAGCGGGGCCAGGGTGATCCTGGCCACCACCACGAAATTCCTGCCCTTCCCGGGGATCGAGACCGTCCCCGGCGGGGAGCGGGAGATCGCGGAGGCCCTGGGGCGGGCCCCCCTGGTCTGCGCCGCCGCGCCCTGGGGGGAGAGCGGCAAGCTGGCGGAGAGCCCGGTGCCCATGGCCCGCCTGGCGGCCCTGGCGGACTACGTTTTGGTGGAGGCCGACGGCTCGGCGGGCCTGCCCCTGAAGGCCCACGCCCCCCATGAGCCGGTGATCCCCGCGGAGAGCGGGCGGGTCATCCTGGTGGTCGGAGCCTCCGGCTTTGGGAGGCCCGTCCGGGAGGCGGCCCACCGGCCGGGGCGCTACGCCCAATTGGCCGGGTGTGACATCGAGACGGCGGTGACGCCGGAGATCGCGGCCCGGGTCCTCCGGGCGGAGGGGCTGGGGGACCTGGTCCTTGCGAATCAGACGGAGACGCCGGAGGCCCGGGAGATGGCCCGGAAGATGGCGGAAAGCCTTCCCCTCCCGGTCTGGGCCGGGAGCCTGCGGAGAGGAGAGATCGTATGCGTGTCGTGATCCGGGGAGCTGGGGACCTGGCCAGCGGGGTGGCCCTGCGGCTGTGGCGCGCCGGCATGGACGTGGTGCTGCTGGATGTGGAAAAACCCACCGCCATCCGGCGGACGGTGGCCTTCTCCGAGGCCATCGTCCACGGGGTGCAACGCGTGGAGGATGTGACGGCGCGGCTTGCCACCGCGGAAACCGCGGAGGAGACCCTGGCGGCGGGATATATCCCGGTGCTGGTGGACCCGGAGGGACGGAGCGTCCCGAAGCTGAAGCCCGACGCCCTGGTGGACGCCATCCTGGCGAAGCGGAACCTGGGGACTGAAATCCGCGACGCGCCGGTGGTCATCGGCGTGGGGCCGGGCTTCACCGCCGGGGTGGACTGCCACGCCGTGGTGGAGACCATGCGGGGCCACAGCCTGGGGCGGGTCATCCGGGAGGGCTCGGCCATCCCCAATACCGGCATCCCGGGGCTTATCGGGGGCTTTGCCGGGGAACGGGTGCTCCGTGCCCCGGCGGCGGGGCTCTTCCACCCCCTGAGGGACATCGGCGACGCCGTGACGGAGGGGGAGATCCTGGCCACCGTGGAGGGAAAACCCATAATCGCCACCCTCACGGGGACGCTGCGGGGCATCCTGCCGGAGGGGACGGAGGTCTCCCCCGGGATGAAGGCTGGGGACATCGACCCCCGCTGCCAGCGCTCCCACTGCTTCACCGCCAGCGACAAGGCCCTGGCCGTGGGCGGCGGCGTGCTGGAAGCCATCCTCGCCCTGACGGGGGCGCTGAGGGAAACGGGTATCCGCCACACTGGCGGAGAAAGGGAGGAAGACCATGTCTGAAAACCAGGTGAAACTCACGAAGCTTGCGAAGTGCGCCGGCTGCGGGGCCAAGGTGGGGGCCGGGGTGCTGTCCCAGCTCCTGGAGGGCATCCGGGTCCGCCAGGACCCGAGGCTGCTGGTGGGCTTTGACAAGAGCGACGACGCCAGCGTCTACCAGGTCACAGACGACCTGGCTCTGGTGCAGACGGTGGACTTCTTCCCGCCCATCGCGGATGATCCCTACCTCTTCGGGCAGATCGCCGCCACCAACGCCCTCAGCGATGTCTACGCCATGGGGGGCGAGCCGAAGCTGTGCCTGAACATCATGGCCATCCCGGCGGACATGCCCAAGGAGACGGTGCACCAGCTCCTGCGGGGCGGATACGACAAGGTCTATGAGGCCGGGGCTCTCATCACCGGGGGCCACAGCATCCTGGACGAGGAGCCCAAGTACGGTCTCGCCGTCACGGGCTTCGTCCATCCGGAGAAGGTGCTGACCAACGCCGGGGCCAGGGCCGGGGACGTGCTGTTCCTCACGAAGCCTCTCGGCATCGGCATCCTGACCACGGCCGCCAAGGCGGAGATGGCGCCTCCGGAGGCCATGGCTCTCGCCTACCGGCTGATGACCACTCTCAACAAGGCCGCAAGAGACGTGATGGTGAAGTACCGCGTCCACGCCTGCACGGATGTGACGGGCTTTGGCCTCCTGGGCCACGGGCTGGAGCTGGCCCAGGGCAGCGGCACGGAGCTGCACCTGGACGTGGACGGCATCGCCCTGATCCCGGAGGCGCTGGACCTCGCCGCCATGGGCATCCTGCCGGAGGGGATGTACCGGAACCGGGCCTTCGCGGAGGAGAGCGTGGACCCCGGCGCGGTGGAGCTTGCCAGACAGGACATGCTCTACGATCCCCAGACCTCCGGCGGCCTTCTGATGGCGGTGGACCCGGGGGACGCCGACGCTCTTTTCGCTGAACTGCGGGGCGCCGTCCCCGCCGCCCAGCGGATCGGGACGGTGGAGACATACCGGGGCGGGAAGCGGATCTTCCTGTACTGAGACGCCCGGAATGGGGCGGGAAAGGAGTCTTGAGCATGGTTTTCTTTCTGGAATGCGTGGTGGCCTGCGTGCTCTTCACCGCCGCGCTGGAGGCCCTGGCCGCCAAGCGGCGGGAGGTCTTTGTCAACGACTATCCGCCCGTGGTGACGGAGAAGCTGCGGGCGCTGGGGATCGTGGCGGAGAAGCCGCCCGCGAGGAAGAGCGATATCATTCGCAAGCTCATCGCCGTGGTGGTCTTCGCCCTGGTCATTGCTCTGGCGCTGCGCCATTTCAACGGCATCACCACCTTCTCCCAGGCGGCGCTGACGGCATACCTCCTGTGGCTGGTGGTGGATTGGTACGATTTCCTGGTGGTGGACATCCTGATGGCGCCCTTCGATAAGTTCTACCGTCTCGCGAAGGTGAGCCCGGTGGAGAAGTCTGCGGTTTGGTTCCACTGTAAGGCAAGCCTTCGGGGCATGGTCCTGGGCCTAGTCTTCGCCCCGCTGGTGGGGCTGATCGTATCGCTGCTGTGAGCCTTTCGTATCGCGAAAAAAGCGCCCCCGCCGGACGGCGGGGGCGCTTTCTGTCGGTTTCTCCGCGCTTACTCGGAGAGGAAGCCTTTGAGGATGCAGTCCTCGGCTTCCTCCTCGGTGAGACCCAGGGTCTCCAGCTTCAAAAGCTGGTCGCCCGCGATCTTGCCGATGGCGGCCTCGTGGATGAGCTGGGCCTCGGTGGAGTTGGCGGTGATGGCGGGGATGGAGCGGATGTTGGCCTGGTCCATGATGATAGAGTCGCACTGGACGTGGCCGAAGCACTGGGCGTTGCCCACCATCTGGGGGTAGAAGACCTGGGAGGAGGTGCCCTGGGCCACAGACCGGGAGATGACTCTCCCCTTGGCCCCCTCGCCGTTGAGCTCGATGACCATGTCGCTCTCGGCGTGCTGCTCCCCATGGGTCAGGAGGCGCTCGGTGACCACGGCCTCAGCCCCCTTGCCGCAGACGATCCTCGTCTTGCGGAGGGTGGAGTCGATGCCCCGGATCTGGGTGGTCTCCATGGTGAGGGAAGCGCCTTCCTCCAGGTAGACCACCGTCTCCGGGTTCATGATCCGGCCGCCGGTGCCGTCGCCCTCGCCGTAGTGCTTCTCGGTGTACTTCACGTGGGAGTTCTTCCCCACGTAGAAGGTGTGGAGGCCGTCGTGGCGGCTCTCCTCGCTACCGCAGTTGTGGATGCCGCAGCCGGCCACGATGTCCACATCGCAGTTCTCGCCGATGTAGAAATCGTTGTAGACCATCTCTTTGATGCCGGGCTTCGTGATGATGACGGGGATGTGGCACTGCTCGCCCTGCGTCCCGTCCTTCACCCGGATGTCGATGCCGGACTTGCCGTCCGTCTTGCCGGTGATCTCGATATTTTCCGTGGACTGGCGGCCGTCACAGCCGCAGTCCTTGCGGATGTTGAAGGCCCCCACGGGCTTTCCGATGAGGTCCGCGATCTTTTCCAGCAGTTCGCGGTCCACCTGAGATTCCATCATGCGCCTTCGCCTCCTCTCGCCAGCACGGGACATGCCCCCAGGGTGTCCGCCAGGATCTGGGGCAGGATGTCATTGGCGCTGCCCCGGTGGCGGATCTCGCCGCCGCCCACCACGACGACCTCGTCCGCCAGGGAAATGATACGCTCCTGGTGGGAGATGATGACCATGGTGGCCCGGCCCTGGTCGTGGATCTGCTGGAAGGTCTCCGTCAGTCGGGCGAAGCTCCAGAGGTCAATGCCGGCCTCGGGCTCGTCGAAGATCATGAGCTCGGCGTTCCGGGCCAGGAGGGTCGCGATCTCGATGCGCTTGACCTCGCCGCCGGAGAGGGAGACGTCCACCTCCCGGTCGAGATAATCGTTGGCGCAGAGGCCCACCCGGGTCAGGTACTGGCAGCACTGGTCCTTGCTGAGTTTGTCGTTGCCGCTGGCCAGGGTCAGCAGGCGCTTCACCGTGATGCCCTTGAAGCGGGGAGGCTGCTGGAAGCCGTAGCTGATGCCGAGCCGCGCCCGCTCGGTGATGGAGAGATTCGTGATGTCCTGGCCGTTCCAGAGGATCTGGCCGGAGGTGGGCTGGACCAGGCCCATGATGACCTTGGCCAGGGTGGTCTTGCCGCCGCCGTTGGGGCCGGTGAAGACCATGAGCTTATGGTCCGGCACCGTCAGGGAGACGCCCTTCAAAATATCCAGCGAGCCGCCCTCGTCCTGGACGGTGTAGCGGATGTCCTTCAGTTCCAGCATGGTGTCTGAAACCTCCTTTTGCAGATGTGTGGCAGGGAAACTGTCATAACTTTGTCAGTCTAGCAGAGAAACGGGAAAAATGCAAGGCATTCCACGAAAACCCGCCGGGTTGGAGGGATTTTTTGCTCCGTCCCGGCGGTGGCCCCCTTAGGATGCCCACCTTTCCCGGCTTCCCATCCGCACCCCGGCCCGCTTTCCGGCATAGGTTGGGAAAGGAAAGGAGCGGATGGCAATGGACGATATGACATACGGGGGCTACGATTACCGGCAGAACCAGCGGCTTTGGCAGCGGGTGGCCCCCAGCATGGCCCCCTATCCGGAGAGCGCCTGGCCCCCGGCGGCGGGCGGCGGGATGGCGGGCGCCGCCGGGACGGGGATGGCTCCCGCGGCGGGAACGGCCCCCTCCGGCGGTGCGGCTCCCTCCGCCGGGACGGCGGGGACGGCCTCCGGCGCCGGGACCACCGGAGCGGACGCCGCCCTGGAGAGCCTGCCCGGCGCGGTGAGCGATCCCTGCTGCATGGGCTCCGCCGCCAGGGACGACCTCGCGGTGCTGGAGGGCTTCCGGGACCAGGAGGCGGCGGACCGGCGGTACTACCAGGCCATGCTGCGCTTGGCTCCGGCGGCGGCGCGGCCCGCCCTCCGGGAGCTCATGGCCCGGAAGCAGGCCCACAGCCGGTATCTGGGGGCCCTGCTCTACCTCATCACCGGCCAGAGCCGTCCGGAGACCCTGGACTGCCAGCGAATCTATGTGGGCAATTGGTGTCCCGCCCTGCGCCAGCGCTACCATGAGGAGGCCTGCGCCGGCTTCAACTACCTGCGGGCGGCGGACGGCACCGCGGACCCCTGCCTCCAGAAGGCCTACCAGCGCCTCTCGGAGGAGAGCTACCAGCAGGCGGAGTGGGTGACGGGACTGCTGGAAAAGGCCCTGGGTTCCTCTTGCACCCGGCCGGGGATGGGTGTATAATGGCGAAAAACCGGGAGGGAGCGTCCCTCCCCACACCAAGGAGGTCAGCCCATGGAGGCGAACATCACGAGAGAGCAGGCCCTGGCCCTGCTGAGAGAGTATAACGAGGAACCCTTCCACATCCAGCACGCCCTGACGGTGGAAGGCGTGCTGCGCTGGTACGCCCGGGAGCTGGGCTGCGGCGCGGACGAGGAATTCTGGGCCCTGGCGGGGCTGCTGCACGACATCGATTTCGAGCGCTGGCCGGAGGAGCACTGCCGCAAGGCCCCGGAGCTGCTGGAAAAGGGCGGCTGCTCGCCGGAGCTGATCCACGCCGTCTGCTCCCACGGGTACGGCATCTGCTGCGACGTGGAGCCCGTCCACGAGATGGAGAAGGTCCTCTTCGCGGCGGATGAGCTGACGGGGCTCATCGGCGCGGCGGCCCGGATGCGGCCCAGCAAGTCCGTCCAGGACATGGAGCTCTCCAGCCTGAAAAAGAAGTTCAAGGACAAGAAGTTTGCCGCTGGCTGCTCCCGGGACGTCATCCGCACCGGCGCCGAGCGCCTTGGCTGGGAGCTGGACACCCTGCTGGAGCGGGACCATCGAGGCCATGCGCTCCTGCGAGGAGGGCATTCAGCAGGAGATGGCCCGGCTGGGCCTGGCATGAGCCGTCCCGACCGGACACAGCCCCCGACCGTGACGGAGAGGGTGTCTGCCGCACCCGCAGGGGCGGACCTATGTGTCGTTTTCTGCGGAAGGGACCTGGATCGGTTTTCCCGGCGGCGTGCGCGGCGGGAAAGATCCCTCTCAGGCCGCACAAGTGTGAAAACAGGCCGCCCCATAGGGGCGGCCTGTTTTTGCGCGCAGCCGGGCTGCGGATCTTTTACTTCCCGATGATCTCCGCGGTATCCATGGCGATCATGAGCTCCTCGTTGGTGGGGACCAGGAGGACCTTGACCTTGGAATCGGCGGTGGAGAGGACGGCTTCCTTGCCGCGGACGTTGTTGGCCTGCTCGTCCAGCTTCAGGCCCAGGAACTCGAGGCCCTGGCAGACCTCGGCACGGACGCCGATGTCGTTCTCGCCCACGCCGGCGGTGAAGACCACGGCGTCCACCCCGCCCATGGCGGCGGCGTAAGCGCCGATGTACTTCTTGACCTCATAGCAGAACTTCTCCCGGGCCAGGGCGGCGCGCTCGTTGCCCTCGGCAGCGGCGGACTCCAGGTCGCGGAAGTCGGAACCCACGCCGGAGATGCCCTGCATGCCGGACTTCTTGTTGAGGACGTTCAGCATGCCGTCGATGTCCATGTCATAGCGGTGCATGAGATACTGCATGGCGCCGGCGTCCAGATCGCCGGAGCGGGTGCCCATGGGCAGGCCGGCCAGGGGAGTGAAGCCCATGGAGGTATCCACGCTCTTACCGCCGTCCACGGCGGCGATGGAGGAGCCGTTGCCCAGGTGGCAGGTGATGATCTTCAGCTCAGAGGGGTCCTTGCCCAGCATGGCGGCGGCCCGCTGGGAGACATAGCGGTGAGAGGTGCCGTGGAAGCCGTAGCGGCGGACCTTGTCCTTCTCATAGTACTCATAGGGCAGGGCGTAGAGATAGGCCTTGGGAGGCATGGTCTGATGGAAGGCGGTGTCGAACACGCCCACCATGGGGACGTTGGGCATGCACTTCTTGCAGGCCTCGATGCCGATGATATTGGCGGGGTTGTGGAGGGGAGCCAGGGGGATGTTGTCCTGCAGGGCCTGCATGACGGCGTCGCTGATCTCCACGGAGCAGGCGAAGGTCTCAGCGCCGTGCACCACGCGGTGACCCACAGCGTCGATCTCGTCCATGGAGGCGATGACGCCGTTCTTGGGGTCCACCAGGGCGTCCAGCACGGCCTGGATGGCCTCGGCATGGGTGGGCATGGCCACGTCGATGGCGTCCAGCTTCTCCTTGCCCTCGATCTGGGGCTTGTAGGTGAACTTGCCGTCGATGCCGATGCGCTCGCAGAGGCCCTTGGCCAGCAGCTCGCCGGTGGCGGGGTTCAGGAGCTGATACTTCAGGGAGGAACTGCCTGCGTTGATGACTAAGATATTCATTGCTTTCGTACTCCTCTTTTCTGGCGGCCTCTTGCGCAGGCCGCTGTTTTCGTATAGAATAGACAGGGAACGTCGAACCCGCCGGTCCATCATCCCGGCGAACACCTGTCACTTATTATAGCAGGATTTCCACAGGGCGCAACGGCGTTTTTACCAAATTGTCATTTTTTTGTTACCGGATCGGGGGGAATTTGCATGGCGGCAGCTGGTATCATAGCAGAGTACAATCCCCTTCACCGGGGACACTGCCATCAGCTGCGGCGGATCCGGGCCCTTTTGGGGGAGGAGACGCCGGTGATCTGCGCCATGAGCGGGAACTTCGTCCAGCGGGGGGACTTCGCGCTGCTGCCCAAGCACGCCCGGGCGGAGGCCGCCGTCCGCTCTGGGGCGGACCTGGTGCTGGAGATCCCCCTCTCCTGGGCCTGCGCCCCGGCGGAGCGCTTTGCCCAGGGCGGCGTCGAGGTCCTTCAGGCCACGGGTCTTGTGACGGACCTGGTCTTCGGCAGTGAGAGCGCCGACGCCGAGGCCATCCGGACGGCGGCGGAAGCCCTGCTGAGCCCGGATCTCCCGGAGGCCCTCCGGCGGGAACTGGCGGGGCCCCGCAGCTTCGCCGCCGCCCGGCAGCGGGCCCTGGCGTCGCTCATCGGGGAGGAGGGGGCGGAGGTCCTCTCCCGGCCCAACGATATCCTGGCGGTGGAGTACGCCAAGGCCCTTTCGCGGGAGGGAAGCGAGATCCGTCTCGTGCCCATCCTCCGGCAGGGGGCGGGCCACGACCAGGACGGCGGGGAGTACCCCTCCGCCGGGAGCATCCGGCGGATGCTCCAAGAGGGGCGGCGGACGGAGGCGCTTGCCGCCATGGCCCCCGCCATGGGGGAGATCTATGAGGCGGAGGAGGCCCGGGGCCGGGCCCCGGTCTTTGCCGCGGGCGCCCAGCGGGCCATCCTGGCCCAGCTCCGGCGGATGGAGGAGACGGACTTCCTGGCTCTGGACGCCGGAGGCGAGGGGCTGGGATACCGGCTGGCAGCTGCCGCCCGGGAGGCAGCCTCCCTGGAGGAGCTGCTGGACCGGGCCAAGACCAAGCGCTACGCCTATGCCCGGCTCCGGCGGCTGGTCCTCTGGGCCTATCTGGGCCTTTTTCCGGAAACGCTTCCAGTCCGGGTGCCGTACCTCCGTCCCCTGGCCATGAATGCCCGGGGCCGGGCGCTCCTGGCCGCGATGCGGAAGGGAGCCGCCCTGCCCATCCTGACAAAGCCCGCCGACGTCCGGCGGCTTTCCCCCGAGGCCCAGGCGGTCTTCCGGCAGGAGGTCCTGGCCACGGACCTCTATACCCTGGCCTTTCCCGGCGAGCCCGCCCCCGGCGGGGCGGAGTGGCGGGAGGGGCCCCGGGTGCTGTGATGCCCCGGCGAACCTTGCGAAAAAGGAGTTACCATGATGATGAAACGATCCATTGCCCTGCTGAGCGGCTGTCTGATGCTGCTGCTCACCGCCTGCGGCGCCAGCACCCCCATTCCGTCGGGGGCTGAGCCCGCCCCGCTCTCCCCCAGCCCCAAGGACCAGGGCGTCCGCTATCAGGCGGAGCTGGAGGAGGTGTCCGGCGAGAGCAGGGAGGGCGACATCCTGCTGCTGAGCTACCGCTACGAGGTGCCGGTGCTCCGGGCCTATGGCGAGGATGGGGCGGAGCTCCCGGAGGCGGAACTGCCGGAGCGGGCGAAGAGCGCCCTTACCACCTTCAACGAGAATTTCAGCTACTGGCGGGACGGCCAGGACGCCCAGGAGGTGGAATCCTGGGCCCGGGAGGACTACGCCTCCATGAAGGACATCCTGCCCATCTGGACGGAGGGGCGGGGCTACTCGACAGAGTTTACCAGCGAGCTCTATGAGACGGAGGGCTTCGTCAGCGTCCGGGGGATGTACTACAGCTTCACCGGCGGAGCCCATCCCAACACCATGTATGCGGCCTGGAACTTCGACCTGGAGAGCGGCAGCTTTGTGGAGCCCGGTTTCCTGGCGGCGGATGCCCAGGCCTTCCAGGATGCGGTGGCGGAGGAGATCATCCGCCAGGCGGACGCCGCCGCGGAGACGGAGGGCGTGGAGCCGGGGCAGTACTACTGGGAGGAGTACCGGGACATTGCCGCCAAGTGGGCGGACTATGCCGTGAACTTTGACGGAGAGGGCATGACCGTGACCTTCGCCCCCTATGAGATCGCCTGCTACGCGGCGGGAACGCAGGAATTCCGGCTGGACCGGGACTTTTTGGGACAGTACTTAAGCGCCGAGGGGCTGCGGCTCCTGGGCTATGAGGAGTGAGAAGAATGGATAGGGTACAGGAGGCCATCCGGGCCATGATCGGCTGGGAGCGGGGGGAGCCCCACCGGATCCAGCACTTTCTGAAGGTCCACAGCTTCTGCCGCTATATTGGCCAGGAGGAGGGGCTGACAGGGGAGGAACTGGAGCGCCTGGAGCTGGCGGGCGTGGTGCATGACATCGGCATCCGGCCCGCGGAGGAGAAGTTCGGGAAGCACGACGGCCCTATCCAGGAGCGGGAGGGCGTGGAGCCCGCGCGGCAGCTTCTCCGGGGCATCGGCGTGGAGGAGGCGGTCGCGGAGCGCATCGCCTTTTTGGTGGGCCATCACCACACCCTCACGGGGGTGGACGGAATCGACTGGCAGATCCTGCTGGAGGCGGACTTCCTGGTGAACAGCCAGGAGAAGGCCATGTCCCTCAGCGCCATCTGCCGGGCGGAGGAGACCTTCTTCCGGACGGAGAGCGGGAGAAAGCTGCTCCACGCCCAGTACCCCGGTCTGGACGAAGCGGAATAACGGAAAGCCCGCCGGGAAGGCGGGCTTTCTTTTTAGGGGTTTCGGGAAAATGAACGCCGGAAGGGACAGTATCCTGTCCCTTCCGGCGCTCATTTTGTACATTCATTCCCGGCAGAGGGTAAGGATGCGCCGGGCGAAGGCGTCCAGGCGGGCGTCGATCCCCGGGAGGGTCAGGGCCTCGCCGGAGCGGTTGGCGGTCTCCAGCAGGCAGAAGCGGGGCGGCAGCTGGAAGCCCTTGTTCATCCCCAGGGCGCTCACCAGCTGGCTCGCCACGATGTCGCCGCCGGAGTAGCCGGAGACCACGATGGCGAAGACCGCCTTCTCCTGGAAGGAGACGCTGCGGTAGAGAGCGGTAAGGCGGTTGACGCAGGCGGAGAGATTGGCGGAGAGGGCGTCGTTGTAGTTGGGGCAGAGGAGCACCAGGGCGTCGCTTTCCCGGATGGCGGGGTAGACCTCCTGGACCATGACGCCGCCGTAGAAGCAGCCGCCCTTCTCACCGAAGTGGAGGCAGGTGGTGTAGGGGCAGCCGGCGCAGTCCTCGAGAGTGCCGTTCCGGAGGCCGATGAGCTGGACGTCGCAGCGGTCATGGAGGCGGCGTTCCGTCTCCTCCCAGAGGGCCAGGGTGTTGGAGGTGGCCCGGGTGGAGGCGTGGAGGACGGTGAGCCTCGGCCGCGCTGCCTGGGGGGGCGCGTAGGAGAGGAGACGCCGGGCGGTATCCCGGATGGCCAGGGCGTAGGCCTCCTCCAGGGAGCAGGCGGCGTTGGCGGCCTGGACGTTGAAGTTCCGCAGGTCGCCGATGGCCTCCACCAGGGGACGGCCCAGCAGGGCGCAGCCGGAGAGGTTCATGGCCAGGGCCAGCTCCCGGCCCACGGACTTCGTGTAGAGCTCGCCGGGGCCGTCGATGACGAGACCGCCCACGCAGCCCTCCAGCGCCGCAGGGTCCCGGCGGAGGGCGGAGAGCAGGGGGAAGAGCTCCGGGCAGAGACCGTCCGGCGGCAGGGAGAAGGCGGGCAGCAGCCGCATGCCGGGGCGCAGCTCCGCCGGGGAGGCGATGGTGCGGCAGGGGAGGCCCGCAAGGCCCGCGTCCAGCACCCGCTGCAGGCGGGGAGAGCGGGCGGAGGGGGGCGAATAGAGGGTCAGTTCCGGCATGGGGACCTCCTTTCCGGGGGATCGTGGAGAATGGACAATTGAGAATGGACAATTGACAATTGCGCTGGCGGGGTCACGGGATGGCGCGGAGGTGGGACTCGGCAGCTTGGAGGCGTTTCAGGAGCTGGGGCGGCAGGGGGAGGGCCTCCGTCTCGGGGCCCAGGGGGGTCAGGCGGCTGCGGCAGCCGAAGAAGACGTCCCCCAGGGGCAGGGAGGCGCAGTGCCACTCCCCCCGGAGCAGCAGCAAAAGCTGCATGGCGCCGGAGGACACCGCCGGGGCCACGAAGGGCTTGAAGCCCAGCTCCCGGATGCGGAGGTTGGCGGAGAGGACCTCCGCCGTCAGGGCCTGGGAGAGGGCGTCGTCGTAGTGGACGATGGAGTTGGCCAGGACCAGGCCCTGGCCGTGGGGGCCGAAGCTGCGGCCTTCCGTCAGGAAGGAGGCGTAGCGGGGGTCGCGCTTGGCAAAGTACGCCGCCCGGGCGTTCATCACGCCGAGACCCAGGCCCCGGATCTGCTCGGGGAGGAGGCCCTGGTGGTCCAGGTTTCCGGCCTCGTCCCGGTTGGAGGCAAGGTACGCCGCCCGGCAGAGGGGGTCCACCGGGTCGCTCATCACCAGGAAGAGGCCCCGGAACCTTCGCTCCCGGGCCAGGCGGGCATAGTGCTCCGCCAGGGGACGGTTAGCGGCCAGCTGGGCCATGCGCACGTCGCCCCCCGCTCCCACCGGAGGGACGGCCTTGGCGGCGGCAAAGAGGAAGACATCGCAGTCGAAGAGATGGTCCAGGTCCACAGGCTCCACCTCCGGGAGGGCGCCGTAGTCCCAGGGCCAGGCGATCTGGCCCATCTCGGCGCACCAGCGCGCCACGGCGGCCTGGTTGACGTCGCAGATGCCGACGCTGTCGATGACATCGCCGCCCAGGAGCTTCAGGGCCGTGAGAAGGGTGCCGCCCACGTCTCCCACCGCCAGGAGGTGGAGGCGCTTCTTTCCCCCGGAGAGGGGCTGGAAGCGGAGGGCGTCCTCCCAGCGGGGATGGGCCAGGTCCACGGCCTGGAGAGTCCGGTTTTGGACGCGGTCCAGGAGGGGCTGGGGCAGGTCCGGGATCTCTCCCAGGGAATCCGGGGCAAGGAAGCGGACGTCCTCCGTCTCCGCGAAGAGCTGCCGGGGGTCCGAGGGGCAGAAGACGGCCCGGGCCCCGCCCCGGCGCAGGAGGAAGCGCTCCGGGCAGTCCGCCCCCAGGGGGAGGCGGGGCAGGGGTAGGTCCGGGATGGCCGAGAGGGCGGGAGCCCCGGCGGCCTGGTAGCAGTAGAGTTCCATGATGGTCTCCTTTTATTCCATGGCGTCCCGCATCCGGAGGAGCTGTTCCAGGTCGGCCTGGACGCACTCGGAGGCGGGGAGGTTGGGGTCATAGCGCAGGCTCCGCCCCTTGTCCGGGGAGAGGGGCAGCACCACGGCCTCCCCCAGGCGGGAGAGGGTGAGGCTCCGGGCAAAGCGCTCCCGGTAGACCTTCTCCAGGGCGGTGAGGATGTCCCGGCTGTTCTCCAGACAGGCTTTGGAGAAGCGGTACACCGCGTCGTGGCGGCAGTCCCGGCAGAAACGGGGCATGGCGTAGGGCAGGATCAGGTTCACCGCCGCCGTGAGGCCGGGAACGGAGGGCTCCGCCCCCTCCACGGCGTCGCCGCCGATGAAGGGGTACATGGTGGACTCCACGAACCAGGCGTGGAGGTTGGGCACGGAGTAGACGCCCTCGGCGGGGAAGCCCAGGTCCGCCATCAGGTCCCGGCCCCGGTTGCTGATGACGCCCACCAGGACCCGGTCGATGGGCAGCTGGTACTGCCGGAGGAGGGGGGCGAGAAAACGCATCCGGCTGCCGGAGTGGAGGAGGTCATCCACCAGGATGGCGTCCCGGCGGAAGGAGCGGATCATGCGGATCTGGCTCTCCAGCGGGGCGTAGCCGGGGTAGGCGCCGATGGTGAAGGACCGGAGGTCCGGAGCGAAGACCTTGTCCGTGTGGAGGGTCTTGGTGACGGTGTTGGGGATGACGTTGCCCCGGAGGATCTTGCCGAAGGGGACGCACATCTTGGGGCCCAGGACCCGGGGCACCGTGGGGGTCTCCGGCACGCCGTTGCACTGGGCGATGCGGCGGGAGAGGCGGTGGTAGATGAGCTCCGCGTCCAGGGAGAGGATGAGGGTGCCGGGATACATGGCGGCGATGGCCGACTGGAAGCGGAGGTGGGCGGCGCGGACGGCGGCAAGGACCGAGGGGTCCGAGGCGAAGGGCTCTTTCAGCGTGGTGGCGATGTTGCGGATGAGGGCCACCGGGGAGCGCATGTCCACGAGGTACGGACCGTCCGCCTCAGACTCCTCCAGGGGGAGGAAGCCGCTGCGGCGGAGGAGGTCCCGGCGCTCCGGCGCGGTCAGGAAGGCGGAAGAGACCAGGGCGCAGCCGCACTCGGCCCGCAGGGCCTGGGCCAGGGCCTCCGTGAGAAGGGCCTGGGGCAGGTCTCCCTCCTCCCGGAGGCAGACCATGCCGGAGAGCAGGCGGATGCGACCGGCGGCCCGGCGGCGGACGGCGTCCGCCGCGTCGGCGCTGCCCAGCACGCCGTAGAGTTGGGCGGAGCCCACGTCCCGCATGCTGAGGGCGCCCAGCAGCGTCCCGCCCCGGCGGAGGAGCAGGAGGGTGTCCTCCTCCCCCAGGGGCAGGGACGCGCCCTGGGAGGCGGCGAACTCCTCCGCCTCCACCCGGAGGGCGTCGTCCGGCCGGGGGATGCAGCGGAACTCCAGGTCCCCGGCCAGGAGGATGCGCTTATACTGGGGCTCCCGGAGATAGAGGCCGTTGCGGTAGATGAGGTCCTGGACCTTGGGGTCGATGAGGTTGGAGATGTCCCGGCCCAGGTCGATGTTGTCCCGGATGCGGGAGGAGCTGATGTCCTCCAGATGGGTGGGGAGCTGCAGCTCCAGGACCTTGCCCCGGATGCGGGAGAGGTCGGCGTCGATGGCCTGGCCGTCGGCGTCGCTCTGGCGGCGGAAGACGATGTGGTTCATCTCCTGAACGCAGCCGGGGGAGGGGGGCAGGCGGTAGGAAGAGGCGTTGGCCACCACGTCGCTGCCCACGGCGAGATAGAGCTCCCGCCCGGCAAAGCAGCAGCGCAGGGCCTGGAGATCGTCTGGGTTGGAGAGGTTCACCGGGAAGTCGTGGGGGAAGAGGTAGACATCGAACTCGTCCGCCACGGACATGCTGGCCAGCTGCCGCCGCACCAGGGAGGGCTGGGTCTTCTTGCTCCAGGAGAACTCGTCGATGGCGAGATAGACCTCGAAGCCCCGGTCCCGGATGTCCTGCACGATGCCCTTGTGGGAGAGGGAGAAGGGGTCGAAGGTGCCGGGGAAGAAGGCCACCTTCTCCGGCAGGCGGAAGAGGAAGGGGCCGCACTCGATCTTATGGAGGACGATGAAGCGGTAGATCCGGGAGAGGGCCGCGGCGGTGTGGAAGAAGGTGAGCTCCGTGCCGGGGCGGTCCTGGATGAGGCAGAGAATCTTCTTGGCGGTGAGGGTGAAGAGCTCCGTCTTCTCCTCCAGCGTCAGGAGCTCCGAGGCGAAGAGACCGTCGCCGAAGATCCGCAGGGACTCCCGGCGCTCGCTCTCCCGGTAGGAGGCAAGGCCCGTGAGGAGGAGGCCCGTCAGGTGGCGGCGGCGGGCGTCCAGGGCGGCGGCAGACTCGGAGAAGCGGCCCTTCCGGGCGCTGTAGTGGGCCAGCAGGGAGCCGATGGTGGTGAGGGCGGCGTCGGCCACGTTCTCGTTGGGGGAGGAGAGGAGCCCCTCCATCTGGGCCACCACCTCGTCCAGCTCCCGGGGGGAGAGCCAGAGGGCGAACTGGCCCAGATACTCCGGGATATACTTGGAGATCTCGCTCTGGCCGGATTCCAGGGCCTTGGAGAGCTCCACCGCGATCTCGTTGCGGCGGTCCCGGCTGAGGGAGGGAGCCATGGCCAGGAGGGATTCCCCCGCCATGCGGCGGACCACCACGTTCTCGCTGACCTTGATGAGGTTGGAGAAGTGGGTGGCGATGTGGAGGAGGTTCTGGCCCTCCGTCCGCTCCGCCTGATAGAGAAGATACTCCACGCCGATGGCCTTCAGCACCCAATGGGTGGCGGTCTTCAGGTTGTCCAGAAAGACGCTGCTGACGGCCTCGGGATCGTCCAGCAGGCGCTCCAGGCTCTCCGTGGGGAGGCCCAGCTGCCGGCGGAGCCGCAGGGCGGCGAAGCGCAGGGGGGTGCTGCCGCCCCAGAAGTCCGCCGCGGCCTGGGCGATGCGGCCCCGGACCGGGGAATCGGCGGGAAGGATGGCCAGCAGGTGGTCAAAGAGCCGGGCGGCGGCGGCCTGCTCCGGCTCCGCGCCGTGCCGGAGCCAGTAGGCGGCAAAGCCCGTCAGCACGGCGGCGTCCGCCTCCGTGCAGCGGCCGGCGGGAAGGCTCACCACGGCGTCCAGCAGGGCGAAGGCGGTCTCGGCGTCCAGGTCGGCGGGATGGCGGCAGCGGCGGAGGAGCTCCCCCACGAAGCGGGGGGCGGCGGCGTCCGAGCAGTGGGCCAGCAGGGACTCCGCCACCAGCTTTGCCGTGTAGCGGACGGTGCTGGTCTGCTTGGGGGTCAGGCGGCGGTCCGGCTGGATGAGCTTTGTGACCAGCTCCGCCCAAAGGAGATAGGGCCGGTCCTCCCCGGGGTCCGAGGGGGCGTCCTGGGGGTGCTCTTTGCGGTAGCCGGTGCGGAAATCCGCCAGGATCCGGCCCATCAGCACCGCCGCCTGGCGGCGGATGTCGCCGTCCGGATAGACCAGGAGCTCATAGAGAAAGTCCAGGGTCTGCTCCTTCTGGTGGTCCGTGAGGTAGGTGAAATACTCCTCAAAGGCGGAGATGTAGGCCCGGATCTGGGCCCAGTGCTTCTGGCTGCGGGCGGATTCCAGCATGCTGGCGAAGAGATGGTCGTGGCCGAAGCGGTGCATCAGGCGGATGTTGTGGTCCACCGCCGTCCGCCGCAGGCCCACCACCACCTCGTCCGGGGAGAGGAGGGCGGCATCCTTCCGCTCTGGCGGGGGAAGGCGCAGGTGGCGCAGGGTGGTGTCCACCCCGAAGGCGATGAGGTACTCCTCAAAATCCCGGAGCTTGGCGTAGACGAAGCGGTAGCGCAGGCGCTTGGCCTCGTCCACATTGTCCAGCTTCGAGAGGATCACGTCGAAGGAGTCCTTCAGGGAGAAGATCTCCGTGATCTCGCCGCCGTGCTCATCCCGGGACTGCTTCACCCGGAAGTCCGAGTACACCAGGATCAGCGACTCCGCCGAGAGGTTCTCGATCTCCAGGTCCCAGACGGAGTGGTTGGCCGCGATGTGGCCCATGGCGGAGAGGCCCTGCCGGGCGAACCACTGGTCCGTGTAGTGATAGTGGAGGTAAGGCACCCGCTCCCCGGCCCGGCAGCCGAACTTGCCGATGTCGTGGCCCGCGGCGGCAGCGCTCATGAGGGCGAGATCCACGAGCCCCCCGCCCTGGGCGAAGGCCCGGGCCGTCCGCATGGCCACGTGGTGGACCCCCGCAATGTGCTCCAGCGTCCGGTAAGGGGTGACCTCCTGCCCCAGGCGCAGCAGCTCGTAGACGTACTCCCCCTGCCAGCGGGAGAGGAAGCGGCGGTATTCCTCCGCCAGGAAGCTGCCGGCAAGCTCCTCCTCCGTGCAGAAGGCAAAGTCCAGCCGGGGGTCGAAGGACAGGCGGCGCTCCTCCCGCAGCAGGACCTGCAGGACCTGCAGCAGGCAGAGGCAGCCCTGCCGGACGGGCAGGGGCTGCGCCTCCGCCCCATCGGGGTAGAGGATGCCCACGGCGCAGCGGTAGGCGGCGGAGAGCCAGCCCTCCTCCGGCTCCGGGGCGAGGGCGTCCAGCAGGGGGCGGCAGAGGTCCCGGACCTCGCCGCAGGAGAAGCGGCGGGCGGCGGGGAGCCGGGCCTCCAGCTCCCGGGGCCAGTCCACGGTCTCCAGCAGGGCCAGGGCCCCCTCCCGGGAAAGCTCCGTCCGGGCCAGGAATTCCGGCGCGGTGAAGGCGCGGGTCAGGGCCCCCAGGGCCCGGGCAGCGGATCGTTTCGCCATAGCGTGTCCTCCCTCACCGGGGACAGGCCCCGGATGGTTTTTCCGTCTCTTCCCATGATAGCACATCTCCCCCCGGGCGGAAAGCCGCCGGCGGGGAAAATGGGGAAAAATCCCGCCGAAGGGGCGGGGAAAGTGCCGAAAGCTCTTGCAACCGCCTCCGGCAGGTGGTATACTGGATATGGAAAACAAAAATGCGGCAGCTTGCAGGTGCGCCAACACCCGCAAGCCTGCGCAGGTGGGATAGCACCTACACAACGGCCCTAGGCCGCACCGCATGAACATTATACGCCAATCCGGCCTTTCTTGTAAAGGGCGGCTTTTGTCCGTATACTTCTTTGTGCTTGTGTTGCATAAGAACTTGTTTCTTACGCTGTGTGGGAGAAGCTCCTGCACAGCGTTTTTGTTTTCCGCCCGGCCGCCAGGGGAGGCCCCTCCCCCGGCTCCGCCGAGGTGGAAACGAAAAGGAGAGACGAAAATGAAACGATTATGCGACCTGGTACTTTTACTTCTGACACTCTGTCTGCTGGGTTCCCTGTTGGGCTGTTCTTCCAAGGGGAAAACGGAGGCGGAGATCCGGGCGGACATCCCCAGCGATTTTTTAACGCTGCAGACCCGCACATATTTGGACAGCGTCGTTGATGTGGGAGGGCTTCGTGATGTGTACAGCGAGGCATGCGACATCCCCATGGAGATCACCGGTTTTGAGGTGGAAAAGCGGCAGACGGACGAGGAGTCTGACCTGGTTTACTGCAACCTGACGCTGGAGGGCGGAAAGCTCTGGGAGGAAACCGGTTTTCAGGAGGATTATGAGCTGAAGGCCTCCTGCCTCCTCCGCTATGGCTACTACGATAAGGGCGGCTGGATCTTGGACGAGTGTTCTGTTCTTGACGGGCAGTATGAGCTGACCCCAAAATTCGAACTGTCCAAGGAACTGGCGGCAGGCGTTCTGGAAGGACATACGGGCTTCCAGGGCAATGAAGGTACGCTGGTCTCGCAGAGCTGGGACTCGAGCCGCACGGTGCTGACCTGCTGCTACGATATTGCGGCGGAGAGGGCCTACTGCGACATTCAGGGAAAGCTTGACATCGGGTGTACCGTGACCGGGCAGCTGTGGACCGAGGGGGACGGCCTGACGGCCAACACCGTGGTGGCGACGCTTACCTATAACGCGGAGGAGCTGATGTATGATGCGCAGTGTCAGTGGCACATAAACGGCTCCTGGCATTGGGAGGGCGACTACAACACAGTCGTGAATCTGACCATTCGTCAGAATGGGAATGGCCTGGATGTCGAAGGCAGTTGGGTCAACAATATGACTGCACAGTTTGGTTCGTGCTGGGTGGCGCTTCCCACGGATTCCTCAGAGTATCCCACCAGCGGTCCGGAGTTGTCGTTCCGCTTGGAGTTTGACCACGGGGCGCGGCGCACATTTGCGATTCGGGGAGATGAGGTCCAGATAGCTGGTATCTATGAATACTTCGGCCAGTACGAGTACGAGACGATGTCGCCGTACCAGACGTGAAATAAACGAGGGAGGGACCGCCGGGGCCGGTGGTCCCTCCCTCGTTTGCCGGGGTCTGCGCCCGGCGGCCGACAGTGGCACACCCTTTTTCTGCAAAGGAATGTGCGGATGTCAGAGGCGGGATGGCGGTATCATCGCGATCCTGCCTCTGATGGCTCATTCCGTAATGAGGGCGTGGTTGAAAATGCGGTCCTGGGGTAACCGGCCGTTTCTTTATGGTGCTGGATACGAGTTGTTATGGCATAGAGGACACAGTATGGACAGGGAGAGAGTGTGGCTGCATGCGATCCCTGCTGACAGCAACGAGAATGCGCAGGATCAGAATGCCTGGGGGGGACTTCCGCCGCTTCCGGGACGAGACCCTGGCTGCCACCTGGTATGGCCGGGCCTTCATCCGCTGCTACTACGCCGTGAGCCCCACGCTGGTGCGGCTCTTCGGCGGGCAGCGCTGGTTCCGGGCGATCTGGAAGCCAAGGCTCGACGGCATGGTGCGGCGGCTCAACGGCCAGGGCGTGGCGGACACCCCCTATCAGGACCGGCCCTGGTAAGGACCGTTTCCCCCAAAAGAATCCGCGGATGTCAAAAAGGATGGCGGCATAGCCGCCATCCTTTTTGCTTACTCCGTGATGTGGGTGTGGTTGAAGATGTGGTCCTCGCAGTAGCAGTGGTAGCCGGCGCAGCGGGAGCAGTAGCGGAACTGGAGGTCGGGATAGTCCGCGTCCGTGCGGCCGCAGACCTCGCACTTGTGGCGGTAGCCCTGGGCCTTCTCCTTGCGCTGCTGGGCGGCGGCTGCCTTCTTGAACTGGATGGTCTGGGGCGAGGTCCGCTGGCGGGTCCGGCTTTTCAGGAAGCCCAGCATCTCGCCGAGGTCGCTCCAGAAGAAAAGCAGGAAGTTCAGCAGAGCCACCACCGGCATCACGATGCCGATGAGGTCGCCGCCGAGAAGGGATGTCACCACCCGCCAGAGGATCAGCACCGCGTCGGCAATGGCGATCCAACTGGCCTTCAGCGGCAGGATGAACCAGAAGTTGATCCGGGCGTCGGGATAGAGCACGGCAAAGGCCAGGAAGAGGGTCAGGTTCAGGTAGTAGGCGCTGGAGAGGCTCAGCGTCAGGTCCCGGGAGAGCAGGGCCGTGATGGCGGTGCCGATCACCGAGAGGAGCATGCCGCTGAGATAGTAGATGGTGAAGCGGCAGGTGCCCCAGGTCCGCTCCAGCGTGGTGCCCACGAAGTAGTAGAAGGAGAGCAGGATCACGAAGGAGAGGGGGGCGTAGGCGTTGGGCTGGAAGACGAAGGTCACGAGGCGCCAGACCTCGCCGTGCTTCAGCCCCTCCAGATTGAAGTCCAGAAAGCTGAGAAGCTGCAGGTCCCGCCCCGTGAAGAGAAAGAGGGCGTAGACGATGGCCTGACCGATGACGACGTAGCGCATCAGGTCCGGGATGCCGAAGCGGGGGTGCTGGGCGGCGAAGCGGCTGAGCCGCCGTTCCAGAAAACGCATGGAAGGGTCCTCCTTTGCAGGCGGCAGGGCCGCCGGTGGGATACAGGATGTCCTCCATTCTACCCGCTTTTCCCCGGGAAGTCTACAACAAATTGTGAACGAAGGCTCCGGCGGCCTCCCTCCGGGGGAAAAGACGGGGAAAGTGCATAAAAAATCCCCAAAGGCGGCGGATTTTTATGGCCAGGGGCCGCATTGACTTTCCGGACGCCGCGCCGTATACTACCTTTCATCACACTTATCATACCAAAGAGGTAGGGAGGAGGGGAGAACCCTTGGAGAAGGCGAAGAGCGGCTTTGCCCGGGCGCTGCGCGCGGCGTTCCCGGTGACGGTGCCGGTGCTGACAGGCTTTCTCTGTCTCGGCGTTGCCTACGGCATCCTGATGTCCACCAGCGGCCTCGGCATCGTCTGGACGGGGCTCATGAGCGCGGTGGCCTTCGGCGGGAGCATGCAGTTCGTGGCCATCAGCCTGCTCTGCGGGGCCTTCGACCCCCTGCAGGCCCTGCTGCTGAGCCTGATGGTCAACGCCCGGCACATGTTCTACGGTCTCAGCATGCTGGACCGCTACAAGGGCCTGGGCAAGGCCCGCTTCCCCCTCATCTACATGCTCTGCGACGAGACCTTCTCCCTGGTCTCCACCGTGGAGCCGCCGCCGGAGGTGGCCCCCAAGGACTTCTACCTGGCGGTGACGTTGCTGGACTACGGCTACTGGCTGGCGGCGTCCCTCCTGGGGGCGGCGGTGGGGGACCTGATCCCCTTTGACACCACGGGGATGGATTTCGCCCTGACGGCGCTCTTCGTGGTGCTGTTTCTGGAGCAGTGGCGCAAGCCGGAGAACCGGCCCTCCGCCGTCATCGGCGTCGCCTGCACGGTGCTGAGCCTCGCAGTCTTCGGGGCGGACAACCTGGTGATCCCCGCCATGGTGCTGATCCTGGCGGCACTGCTCATGGGAAGGAGGCGGCTCTGCCATGACGAAGCTTGAGATGCTCCTGACGGTGCTGGCAGTGGCCCTGGGGACCCAGATCACCCGCTGGCTGCCCTTCCTGCTCTTCCCGGAGGACCGGCAGCCCCCGGCGGTGGTGCGGCAGCTGGGGCAGCTGCTGCCCCCGGCGGTGATGGGGCTTCTGGTGGTGTACTGCCTGAAGTCCGTGACGCCCACGGCCTTCCCCTACGGCGCGCCGGAGGCCATCGCCATCGCCGTGACGGCGCTGCTGCACGGCTGGAAGCGGAACGTGCTGCTCTCCATCGCGGGAGGGACGGCGGTCTACATGCTGCTGGTGCAGACAGTGTTCGCATGAAAAAAGGAAGCGGAAATTCCGCTTCCTTTTTTGTTTCGAAAAACGGCTTTGTTTTTTTCGCGCCTGCGGGCGCGAAACTCTGCGAGGCTTCTCAGGTCCCGAAGAAGAGGCGGACGGTGGCGGCGGCGGTGAGGAAGCCCACGGCGTCCGCCGTCAGGGCAGCGGGGATGGCGAAGCGGGTCTTCCGGATGCCGGCGGCACCGAAGTAGACGGCCACGGTGTAGAAGGTGGTCTCCGTGCTGCCCAGCATCACGGCAGCCACCCGTCCCACGTAGCTCTCCGGCCCGTGGGCGGAGATCAGCTCTCCGGCTACTCCCAGGGCCCCGCTGCCGGAGAGAGGGCGCACCAGCATCAGCGGCACCAGCTCCGGCGGGATGCCCACGCGCGCCAGCGCCGGGGCGCAGAGGGCGGCGAGGGCGTCCATGGCCCCGGAGGCCCGGAGCATGGAGACGGCGCTGAGCAGGGCCACCAGGGCCGGGAAGATCCGCAGCAGGACCCGCAGCCCCTCCGAGGCCCCCTGGAGCAGGGCGGCGTAGACATCCACCCGGTGGGCAAGGCCCCAGAGCCCCACAAAAAGCAGCAGCCCCGGGATGAGAAGGCCGGAAAAGCTCATGGCCGCCCCTCTCGGAAGCAGGGGAGCCGCCGGAGGAGGGCGGCCATCCCCAGGCCTGCCGCCAGAGCCAGAAGCGACGTGAGCCAGACGGCGGGGAGGATATCGAAGGGGGTCCCGCAGCCCGCCGCCGCCCGGAGGGAGGCCACGGTGGCCGGGACCAGCTGGATGGAGGCGGTATTCAGCACCACCAGGAGGCAGAGCTCGTCACTGGCCACACCACCGGAGTTTTTTGCCATCCGGGCGGCGGCCTTCAGCCCCAGGGGCGTTGCGGCGTTCCCCAGGCCCAGAAGGTTCGCCGAGACGTTGGCGGAGACGGCGGAAAGGGTCTCCTCGTCCCGGCTGGCCCGGGGCAGAAGACGGCGGAGCAGGGGGCGGAAGAGACGGGCCAGCTTTCCGGCGAGGCCGGAGCGCTCCATCACCTCCATGACCCCCGTCCAGAGGCAGATCACCCCCGCCATGGAGAGGCAGAGGGTCACCGCCGAGGCGGCCCCGGAGAGGGCGGCGGCGGACACCGTATCCAGTGTTCCGCCCAGGGCGCCGAAGAGCACCGAGACCCCCACCATGCAGCACCAGAGGACCGTCATCGCCAAAACGCATACCTCCCATTAAAAAATTGGAAATTCGAGCAAAAAGACCGGAAGCTGTGAAATATTTTTAAATAATTGTCAAAAAAGGTTGAAAATTCTGGGGGAGTACAGTATGATACTAACATGCCGGCCGAGCGGGGAAATTTTTTTCGGCCGGGGGGAAAGGAGCAAGGGAATGAAATCGACCGGAATCGTGAGAAAGGTGGATGAGCTGGGACGCATCGTCCTGCCCATCGAGATGCGCCGCACGCTGGACATCGCCGAGAAGGACGCACTGGAAATCTATGTGGAGGGCTCTTCCGTCATTCTCAAAAAGTACCGTCCCAGCTGCATCTTCTGCGACGGCAGCAAGGACATCACCATCTTCAAGGGCAAGAACGTCTGCCCCAAGTGCCTGAAGGAGCTCAAGAGTCTGTAAGGAAACGAAGAGAAAGAGAGACGCCGTCTGGCGTCTCTCTTTTTGCGTTCGGCGGCGGGCTCGTGGTAGGACCAGCGCTACGTGGTATGACCGGTCTCAGCCCTCTTCGGAGAGTCGGAGGGCGGCGGCGTAGAGCTCGTTCCGGGGGAGGTCCGTGTGCTGGGCCACCTCCTTCACGGCGTCCTTGAGCTTTTCCCCCTCCTCCCGGCGGCGGAGGACCATGGCGGCGGCCTCCTCCAGGGAGATCCCGGCCTTCTCCCGCTGGGGAGCGCCCTCCAGCACCAGGACGAACTCGCCCTTGGGCTCCGTGACCTCGTAGTAGGCCGCGGCTTCGCCCAGGGTCATGCGCAGGGTCTCCTCGTGGAGCTTGGTGAGCTCCCGGCAGAGGGAGAGGCGGCGGTCCGGGCCGAAGGCGTCCCGGAGGTCCGCAAGGGTGGCGCGGAGCTTGTGGGGGGCCTCATGGAAGAGCATGGTGCGTTCCTCCGTCTGAAGGGCGGCCAGGCGCTCCCGGCGCTCCTTCTTATTCATGGAGAGGAAGCCCTCAAAGCAGAACCGGCCCGTGGGGAGGCCGGAGACCGCCAGGGCGTTGACGGCAGCGCAGCAGCCGGGGATGGCGATGACCGGCACGCCGTTTTCCGCGCAGAGCCGCACGAGCCCCTCCCCGGGGTCGGAGACGGCGGGGGTGCCGGCGTCCGTCACCAGGGCGCAGCTCTCCCCGGAGAGGAGGCGCTGCAAAATGGCCTGCCCGGCGGAGGCCTGGTTGTGCTCATGGTAGCTGACCAGGGGCCTGTGGATGCCGAAGTGGTTCAGGAGCTTCAGAGAGACCCGGGTATCCTCCGCGGCCACGAAGTCTGCCTGCAGCAGGGTCTCCTGGGCCCGGGGGGAGAAGTCCCCCAGGTTGCCGATGGGGGTGGCGACGAGATACAGCGTTCCGCTCATAGGATGGTATCCTCCGTTGATCGAAAATAGATGGCGTCCAGCTCGGGGGCGGGGGCGCCGTGGGCGTCCGTGAGGCGCAGGGGGGCTTCCCAGGCAAGGCCCGGTCTCCCGCCCCGGCGGGCCTCCAGCAGAAGAAGGGAGGGGGCGGCCCCGGGGCGCGGCTCCACCGCCCGCAGGCGCTTGGGTTCGAGACCGGCTTCCCGCAGGGCAGTGAGAAGGTCCGCCAGCCGCTCCGGCCGGTGGACGAGGCAGAAGCTGCCGCCCCAGCGGAGCAGGTACCCTGCCGCCCGGCAGAGCTCCGGCAGGGAGAGGGTATCCTCCGTCCGGGCCTGGCGGCGGGCGGGATCGGCGGGGGAGAGGCCCCGGGAGGGCGGGAAGTAGGGCGGGTTGGCCACCACCAGGTCAAAGCCCCCGGCGGGGAGCCTGCCCCGGAGGTCCCGGATGTCCAGGGTCTCGAAGACCGCCCGGTCCGCAAGGCCGTTTTCCGCTGCGCAGCGGCGGGCCAGGGTCATGGCCCGTTCCTCCCGGTCCACGCCGGTGAGGGAGAGCGAGCGCTGCCGCTGCAGCAGCAGGAAGCCCACAAGCCCCGTGCCGCAGCCGAGATCGCAGACCCGGAGCCCGGGGCGCAGCCGGGGCAGGGCGGAGAGCAGGAAGCTGTCCGTCCCCGGCGGGAAGAGGGCATCGTCCCAGAGGAGGCGGAGACCGCCAGGGGCAAGCTCCTCCCAGTGCTCCACGGTGATCCCTCCCTTCCATCGTTTCTCCGCTCCATTCTAGCACAGGCCGGCCTGCGGCGCAATGGACAGGATGGATGATCCGTGATTGAGAATGGATAATGGAGAATGCACAATAACAATCAGGCAAACAAAAAGCACCGCAGGCGAACCTGTGGTGCTTTATGTATCGGTTCAGATTAGTCCTGAACGATGGCGCCGCTGGGGCAGGTATCCGCGCAGGAACCGCAGTCCAGGCAAGCACCGGCATCGATGACGAACTGGTCATCGCCCTGAGAGATGGCACCAGCGGGGCAAGCGTCCGCGCAAGCACCGCAGCTCAGACATGCAGAAGTGATCTTGTAGGCCATGGGAAGCACCTCCATAAGAATTTGTTCCCTTATTCTAGCATACTATGCGAAAAAAGCAAGGTCTTTCCCATAGATTTTGCACGGAAATTTCGGGAAATCTTCGGCGGAATGCCGTTCATAAATTGTTTACACAAAGGTCAGGGAAAGTCAAAGATTTGGGTATTGACATTTGCCGTTCTTGTGGTATACTGGCGTCAGACAAAAGGTCAAAGATAGTCAATGTCAAAGAGAGACCGCTTCGGCGGACAGATAGAAGGAGATGGACGGCATGGGAATTTCGGATCTCATCGCTCAGTTTTTACAGGAGAGCCTCAATGAGGCGGAGGACGGCGTGCTGGAGGTCCAGCGCAGCGATCTGGCCCAGCGCTTCAACTGCGTGCCCAGCCAGATCAACTACGTGATGACCACCCGCTTTTCCCCGGAGCACGGCTACCTTGTGGAGAGCCGGCGGGGCGGCGGCGGCTACATCCGCATCACCCAGGTGCGGACGGACCGGCAGACGCTCCTGATGCACGTCATCAACAGTGTGGGCTCTGAGATGGATCTCCCCTCCGCCCGGGCCATCCTCACGAACCTGGTGCAGTCCGGGGCGCTGGAGGAAGGCGTTGCCCACGCCCTCTACACCGCCATGGGCGAGCGGAGCCTGGCGGCGGTCCCCCGGGAGCGGCGCGCAGCCGTCCGGGCGGACATGATGAAGCAGGTCCTGCTCTTGCAGCTGGCCTGATGTCCCAACAGTTTGTTTTCAAAAAAGTTTTTCGATAGATGGAGGAATGGATTATGAAGTGCGAGAATTGCGGCAAGAATGAAGTGAGCTTCGTTTACCAGAGCAATATCAACGGCAAGCGGGAGGAGAAACACCTCTGCGCCGACTGCGCCCGGAAGCTGGGCTATGCCGACGGCATCCTGGCCCAGCAGCGGCGGATGATGCGGGGCATGGAGAGCTTCTTTGACGACAGTTTCTTCGGCGGGAGCCTGCTGGGAGACTTCTTCGGAGAGCGGACGGCCCTGAACGGCCGCCGGAACCGCTTCTTCGGGGAGGACCTCTTCGACGACTTCTTCCGGGAGATGCCTGCCCTTGGCAGCGGGACTCCGGAGGAGACGCCCAAGGCGGAGGAGAAGACCGTCAGCGAGGAGGAGAGCGGACACTTTGCCCAGATCCGCCAGCGCAACGCCCTGCGCCATGAGTTGAAGAAGGCCATCCACGAGGAGAACTTCGAGCGGGCGGCCGAGATCCGGGATGAGCTCCGCGCCATGGAAGGCAAGGACGAGAACAAGGCCAGCTAAGGGGCCCATCCCCCGGCGGGCGGCTGCCTGCCGGGCGGGAAGAGAGCGCCGGAGACGGCGCGAGATGAAATCCCAATGTTAAGTTAAAGGAGATATCCTTATGAATGAAAACAAGTTCACCCCCGGCGCGGAGGAAGTCCTGCGCCTTGCCCAGGAGGCGGCAGGGGAGCTGGGCCACGGCTACGTGGGCACCGAGCACCTGCTGCTGGGCCTCATGCGGGAGGAGGATGGCCTGGCCCACGCCGTGCTGACGGAGGCCGGCCTCACCCCCGAGCTTTTGGAGGAGATCACCCGCCGCAGCGTGGGCGCCGGGTTCCCCGGCGGCAATCCCGCCCAGGGCCTGACCCCCAGAGCGAGAAGAGTGGTTGAGATCGCGGTGGAGGACGCCGTCCGGGGCGGGGCCGACGCCGTCGGCACCGAGCATCTGCTGGCCGGTATCCTGCGGGACGGCAGCAACATGGCGGTCCGCATCCTGCGGACCGCGGGCTGCGACGCCCGGCAGCTCTACTCCGCCCTGATGACGCAGCTCCAGTCCCAGCCCCGCGCCGCCAAGAGCGCGGCCAAGGCCGGGGAGCAGAGCGAGGGCGGAAAGACCCTCAGCGAGTTCACCCGGGACCTGACGGCGGACGCCAGAGCCTCCAAGCTGGACCCCGTCATCGGGCGGGACCAGGAGATCCAGCGGGTCATCCAGATCCTCTCCCGCCGGACCAAGAATAACCCCGTTTTGATCGGTGAGCCCGGCGTGGGCAAGACCGCCATCGCCGAGGGCCTTGCCCGGAAGATCGTGCTGGGCGACGTGCCCGAGGATCTGATGGACAAGCGCATCCTCTCCCTGGACCTCTCCGGCATGGTGGCCGGCACCAAGTACCGGGGCGAGTTCGAGGAGCGCATCAAGAAGGTCATGGAGGAGGCCCGGAAGGCCGGGAACGTCATCCTCTTCATCGACGAGCTCCATACCATCGTGGGGGCCGGCGGCGCCGAGGGCGCCGTGGACGCCGCCAACATCCTGAAGCCCGCCCTCTCCCGGGGCGAGATCCAGGTCATCGGCGCCACCACCCTCAACGAGTACCGCAAGTATATCGAGAAGGATGCCGCCCTGGAGCGCCGGTTCCAGCCCGTCACCGTGGGCGAGCCCAGCCAGGAGGCGACCCTGGAGATTTTGAAGGGCATTCGGGAGAAGTATGAGAAGCACCACAAGCTCCGTATCACCGACGAGGCCCTGCAGGCCGCCGTCTCCCTCTCCGCCCGGTATATCAACGACCGTTTCCTGCCGGACAAGGCCATCGACCTCATGGATGAGGCTGCCAGCCGGGTCCGCATGGAGACCGAGGAGCTGAGCCCCGAGCTCCGGAGCCTGGAGGAGAAGATCACCGCCCTGGTGAAGGACAAGGAGGCCGCCATCGCCGCCCAGGATTACGAGAAGGCCGCGAAGCTCCGGGACATCGAGAAGGATTACCGGGAGCAGGTGGAGCTGGAGCGGGAGCGCCGCCGGAAGAATCCCAGCCAGCACCGCCCCGTCACCGAGGAGGATGTGGCTGCCGTGGTGGCCGGGTGGACCGGCATCCCGGTGACCCGCCTCAATGAGGACGAGGGCCAGCGGCTGCTGCACATGGAGGACATCCTTCATAAGCGCGTGGTGGGCCAGGACGAGGCCGTGAAGGCCGTGGCCCGTGCCATCCGCCGGGGCCGGGTGGGCCTGAAGGACCCCAAGCGCCCCATCGGCAGCTTCCTCTTCCTGGGTCCCACGGGCGTGGGCAAGACGGAGCTCTGCAAGTCCCTGGCGGAGGCCATGTTCGGCGATGAGAACGCCATGATCCGCATCGACATGTCCGAGTACATGGAGCGGCACACGGTGTCCCGCCTGGTGGGTTCCCCTCCGGGATACGTGGGGCACGATGAGGGCGGCCAGCTTACCGAGAAGGTGCGCCGCAAGCCCTACTCCGTGGTCCTCTTCGACGAGATCGAGAAGGCCCACGAGGATGTCTGGAACATCCTGCTGCAGATCCTGGACGACGGCCGCATCACGGACTCCCAGGGCCGGACGGTGGACTTCAAGAATACCGTCATCGTCATGACTTCCAACATCGGCGCCAAGGCCCTCACCGCCGCGGGCGGCAAGCTGGGCTTCTCCGCCGACGAGACCCATCCCGATGACGCGGCGGAGAAGGCCTTCCAGCAGGCCAAGGAGACCGTCCTTGCCGAGCTGCGCCAGACCTTCCGTCCGGAGTTTCTGAACCGCATCGACGACATCATCGTCTTCCATGCCCTCACCGAGGGGGACATCGAAGAGGTGGCCCGCCGGATGCTGAAGACCGTCGCGGACCGCATGGAGGCCATGGGCATCCATCTGGACGCCGGCGACGAGGCCGTGAAGGAGCTGGCGAAGGAGGGCTTTGATCCCAAGTACGGCGCCCGTCCCCTGCGCCGGGCCATCCAGAATCAGGTGGAGGACGCCGTGGCGGAGCGGATGCTGGAGGGCAGCCTGAAAGAGGGCGGCACCGCCAGACTCTCCGTTGCGGACGGAAAGCTCACCGTGGAGGCGGAGGCGCAGCCGGAAGCCGAGATCGGGGAGCCCCAGCCCGCCGAAGCCAAGTAAAGAGCGTGGAACCGCCCCAGGCGAAAGCCTGGGGCGGTTTTTGCTCTCCTGGCAGGGGGAGAGGGCTTGGGTGGATGGCATCCGGGGCTTTGATTTTTCTATCAGGAGCCTGATGGGCCACGCCACCTGGGGTTGGACGGGGGACGAGGGGCGGCACGCCGGGGGCATCGTGCGCTGCGGGGGGCGGCACCCTCTTGCTTTCTTTCCGGATTCCGGGTACAATAAAAGTATAAACCGGACGGTGGGGCATTTCCGCCCCGGGCCGGGAGATAAAGGAGAAAAACTATGGCTTTCTTCCATTTTGAGGGCAACGGCCCGGCAGGGCAGGGGGATCCCCAGCCCCATGTGGTCTGGCAGCAGCGGGAGAAAAAGGCCCACAAGCCCCGCAAGGCCATCGGCAACGGGGTGACCAGGACCCTCATCAACCTGGGCGTGACGCTGCTCTTCGCGGCGGTCTACTTCTACGTGGCCCTGCCGCCCATGAACCTCCACAGCGAGGAGTGCTACGTCTTCCTCTTCCTCTGCTGCGGGGTGTACTGCGTCTGCGCCCTGCTGACCTCCGGCTTCCAGGGCACCGGGGCGAAGGGCTACTTCCAGTTTGCCAAGAAGCAGTGCGCCGTGCCCTTCTTCCTGGCGGTGGCGCTGATCGTCACCATCGCCATCGGGTCCCTTGTGAGCATGGTGATCTTCCGGGCCGGGGCCTACAGCAAGCTCCTGCCCCTGGAGAGCGGCACCTTCGCGGAGGATATCCAGGAGGTGTCCTATGACCGCATCCCCATGCTGGACCGGGACAGCGCCCAGAAGCTGGGAGACCGGAAGCTGGGCGAGCTTTCTGACATGGTGTCCCAGTTCGAGGTGGCGGAGGACTACACCCAGATCAACTACCACGGGCGGCCCGTCCGGGTGACGCCCCTGCGCTACGGGGACATCATCAAGTGGTTCAACAACCGCTCCCAGGGCCTGCCCGCCTACCTCATCATCGACATGGTGGACCAGGGCGTGGATGTGGTGCGCCTCGCGGAGGGCATGAAGTACACCACGGCGGAGCACTTCTCCCGGAACCTCTACCGGCACCTGCGCTTCCACTACCCGACCTATATGTTCGAGGAGCCGGTCTTTGAGATCGACGAGGAGGGCACCCCCTACTGGGTCTGCGCCAAGAAGGAGAAGACCATCGGCCTTTTCGGCGGCACGGACAACCACGGCGCGGTGCTGGTGAACGCCATCACCGGCGAGAGCGCGTACTATGAGGAGCCCCCCGCCTGGGTGGACCATGTCTACTCGGCGGAGCTCATCATCCAGCAGTACGACTACTACGGCCAGTACCATAACGGCTTTTTGAACTCCATCTTCGGCCAGCGGGATGTCACCGTCACCACCGACGGCTACAACTACCTGGCCGAGGGGGATGATGTCTATCTCTACACCGGCGTCACCAGCGTGGGCGGGGATGAGAGCAACATCGGCTTCCTCCTCTCCAACCAGCGGACCAAGGAGACCCGCTACTACCCCTGCGCCGGCGCCACGGAGTACAGCGCCATGGACAGCGCCCAGGGCCAGGTACAGAACCTGCGGTATGTGGCCACCTTCCCGCTGCTGCTGAACATCGCGGACCAGCCCACCTACTTCATGGCGCTGAAGGATGCCAGCGAGCTTGTGAAGATGTACGCCATGGTCAACGTCTCCCAGTATCAGATCGTGGCCACCGGCTCCACCGTGGCGGACTGCGAGAGCAACTACCGCCGGATGCTGCGGCAGAATCACCTCATCACGGAGGACCAGACGGACATCGACACCGGGACCACCGAGACCCTCACCGGGACCCTGGCCGAGATCCGGAGCACCGTGGTGAGCGGCAGCAGCCTTTACTTCCTGCGCTTTGCCGGCGAGGAGAACTTCACCGTCTATGTCAGCGCGGAGAAGGTCAGCTGGGCCGTCCTTCTCAATGTGGGCGACCGGGTGGAGGTCAGCTGCCGGGAGAGCGAGGACGGCGCTGCCCTCCGGGAGGCGGAGAGCGTCACCGTTCTGGGCGGGGAGCCCCTGCCGGAGCTTCCCGTGACCCCGGATGTTCCGGCGGACACGGGAGCGGAGACCGGAGAGGGGGAGACCCCGTGACGGTGCTGGGCCACGCGGAGAGCCCCCTTGGGACCCTCCTGCTCTCCGGGGACGGGGAGGCCCTGACGGGCCTCTGGTTCCTGGGGCAGAAGTACGAGGGCGCGGGGCTGCCGGAGAATGCCCCGACGGACGAGGGCATGCCGGTCTTTGAGACGGCCCGGGCCTGGCTGCGGGCCTACTTCGCCGGGGAGGCCCTGCCGGAGCTGCCGCCCCTGCGGCCCGCCGGGACGGACTTTCAGAAAGCCGTCTGGCAGCGGCTCCTGGCCATCCCCTATGGGGAGCGGCGGACCTATGGGGGCCTTGCCGGGGAGCTGGAGACCATTCTGGGGCGGAGGACCTCGGCGAGGGCCGTGGGCTCCGCCGTGGGGCGGAATCCCATCAGCCTGATGATCCCCTGCCACCGGGTGGTGGGCAGCAGCGGCTCCCTCACCGGCTACGCCGGGGGAGTGGAACGGAAGGCGTTCCTGCTGGCGCTGGAGGGGGAGGACCATACTGGGTGAGACGGTACGGGTGATCGTCGACCGCCCCCTGGGCAGCACGCACCCCAAGTGGAAGGATATCCGCTACCCTGTGAACTACGGGTATGTGGAGGGCGTCCCGGCCCCCGACGGGGAGGAGCAGGACGTTTACATCCTGGGGGTGGAGGTGCCGCTGGAGGAGTTCGTGGGCCAGGTGATCGCCGTGATCCACCGCTTTGACGACGTGGAGGAGAAATGGGTGGCCGCGCCGCCGGGGAAGCGTTTTTCCCGGGAGGAGATCGCTGCCCGGGTGGCGTTCCAGGAGCGCTGGTTCCGAACGGAGATCCGAATGTAGCGAAAGCCCCCGCGGATGGAAGTCCGCGGGGGCTTTTTCGGCGTTTTGGTGCCGGGGGACCGTCCCGCCGCATAGAATGGCCTGCCCGGGGATCTCCCGGGATGAGAAGGAGGCTTTCTATGGCGACCTTTACCAACCAGGCGACCCTCTCCTACCAGGGGGGCCAGACCAGTTCCAATATCACCACCGGCCAGCTGCTGGAGTCCCTGGCCGTTACCAAGACCGCCGTCAACGGGACCTATGTCCCCGGCGGCACCGTGACCTATGCCGTGTCCCTGCGGAACACCGGCACGACGGACCTCACCGGCGTCACGCTGACGGATGACCTGGGGGCCTATGCCTTCGGCGAGCGGACCCTGACGCCCCTCCGCTATGAGGAGGGCTCGGTGCTGCTCTATCAGAACGGCGTGGTCCAGACGGCGCCCGCCGTGACGGCGGGGCCGCCCCTCAGCGTCACGGGCCTCACCGTCCCCGCCGGGGGGAGCGTCCTGCTCCTCTACCGGGCGGAGGTCACGGAGTTCGCTCCTGCGGACGCCGAGGGCACGGTGGTGAACACCGTCACCGTCACCAGCCCGGACCTTCCGGACGGGGCGACGGACAGCGAGACCGTGGCTGTGCTGGCGGAGCCCCGGCTCCGGATCAGCAAGGCTCTCTGCCCCACCACGGTCACCAGCGGCGGACAGCTGACCTATACCTTCGTCATTGAGAACGACGGCCCCGTGGCGACGGAGGCTGCCGACGCCGCCGTGCTGACGGACGTCTTCGACCCGGTGCTCCGGGACCTGAAGGTGAGCTTCAACGGCGCGGCCTGGACCGAGGGCGCGGACTACACCTATGTGGGCGGGGTCTTCACCACCGTCCCGGGGAAGATCACCGTTCCGGCGGCCGCCGTCACCCAGGACGCCGTCACCGGCGCCTGGCAGGTGAGCCCCGGCAGCAGCACCCTGACGGTGACAGGCACCGTCTGAGCTCCCGGCAGGGGAGAAACAGCGGCAGGGCCGCCCCAAAAGGGGCGGCCCTGCCGGTTTTTGCTTTGTTTTCAGACGCCCAGGTAGCCCTTCAGCACCAGAAGGGTGTTGTGGACGCCGTCGGCGTGGCTGCGCTCGTAGCCGTGGCTGGCGTAGACCCCGGCGCCGATGAGGCCGTGGCGCAGGTCGTGGCCGGCGGAGAGGGTGGCCTCCACATCGGAGCCGTAGTGGGGATAGACATCCACGGCGTAGTCCGCGCCCTCCCGCTTGGCGGCGGCGATGAGCTTGCCCAGGACCTCATAGCTGTAGGGGCCGCCGGAATCCTTGGCGCAGAGGGAGACCTGCCGCTCGGTGCAGGTGAGGCCCTCACCCACGCAGCCCATGTCCACGCTGATGGCCTCCGTCACCCCGGCGGGGACGCTGGCCGCGCCGCCGTGGCCCACCTCTTCATAGACCGTCACATGGACGTAGGTGCGGCGCTCCGGGACGGTGCCGGTATCCTTTAAATACTGGGCGAAGGCCAGCAGGATGCCAACGGAGAGCTTGTCGTCCAGGAAGCGGCTTTTCAGGTAGCCGGAGGGGGTCAGCCGGGTCCGGGGGTCGAAGCAGACGATGTCGCCGACTTCCAGGCCCAGGGCCCGGACATCCTCGGCGCTCTTCACGTCCTCGTCCAGCAGGACCTCGGTGCTGTCCCAGCTGCGCTTGGTGTCGCCGTAGGCGCCGTTGACGTGGACGCTGGCATTGATGAGCTGCAGCGTGCCCTCATAGATGCGGCCGTCCCGGGCACAGACCCGGACGTTCTCGGTCTCGCCGTTTTCCGCCCGCATGCCGCCGAGGTTGGTGAGGCGCAGGCGGCCGTTGCCCTTGATCTCCGCGATCATGCCGCCCAGGGTGTCCGTGTGGGCCTCCAGCAGCAGGGCGTCGTCCGCGTTTTTGCCGCCGAGGTCGATGAGCACGCCGCCCTTCACGGTGCGCCGGGCGTCATAGCCCAGGGCCGCGAAGGCGTCCTGCACCCACTGGGCGGCCTTCTCCGTGAAGCCCGTGGGGCTGTCGATGGCCAGCAGGGCCATGGCCTGGCGCAGGGCCAGGTCGGTATAGCTTCGTTCCAGCATGGAAAGTCCTCCTTTGATCTCATCACTGTCTCCCGCCGGCATTCCGTGACGGAGGGACGCCCGTCTTTTCCGGGCGGGCGGGGGAGCGATACCCTTTTATTATAGGACCGCTGCCCGTTTGCCGCAAGGGGGAAACGAAGGGAAAAGGTCAGAGAAAATCGATTCCGCTCGTAAAAATCACCAAAGATGTGCAGTATCAGTCCTGCTTCTTATGGAAGAGATTTCGTAAAAAAATTGAAGATTACGTATTGTGAAAACGGAAGTGATGTGGTAGACTATAGCATATTGTAGCCATGATACTACGCCAGGCGCGGACATTCGACAGCTTCGGGCGGACAGGCACGGAGGAAGCATATGAAGTTTTCAGAAATGATCTATACCCGCCCCGATCCGGAGGCGGTGAAAGCCACCCTCGCGGGGCTGACAGAGCGGCTGAAGGCCGCCCGGAACTATCAGGAGGCCCGGGAGATCTTCCTCTCCCAGCAGGCGGAGAGCCGCCACATCCACACGGCGGCCACCCTGGCCAGCGTCCGCCACTCCATCGACACCCGGGACGCCTACTACGACGCCGAGGAGAAGTTCTGGAACAACTTCTTCCCGGAGCTGCAGGCCGTTCAGCAGGAGTGGACGAAGGCCATGCTGGCGAGCCCCTTCCGGAAGGAGTTCTCCCAGGAGTACGGCGAGATCCTGTTCACCAACGCGGAGATGGAGCTCAAGACCTTCTCTCCCGCCATCATCCCCCAGCTGCAGAAGGAGAACGAGCTGACCCAGGCCTATGAAAAGGTCCTGGCCACCGCCCAGATCCCCTTTGAGGGCGGGGTCTACACCCTCTCCCAGCTGAGCCCCTTCAAGACCGACCCCGACGACGCCCGGCGCCTCGCCGCCTGGAAGGCCGAGGGCCAGTGGTACAAAGACAACCAGGCCGAGCTGGACCGCCTCTACGACGAGCTGGTGAAGCTCCGGGATGAGATGGGCAGAAAGCTGGGCTACGAGGGCTACACCACCCTGGGCTACTACCGCATGGGCCGCAACTGCTACACCAAGGACGATGTGGAGAAGTTCCGCGCCGCCGTGGTGAAGTACCTGGTCCCGGTGGCGGACAGCATCTACCGCCGCCAGGCGGAGCGGCTGGGCAAGACCTATCCCATGAGCTTTGCCGACAACGCCCTGGAGTTCCGCTCCGGCAATCCCCGGCCCGTGGGCACCCCGGATGAGATCCTGGCCCAGGGCATGAAGTTCTACAGCGAGCTCTCTCCCGAGACCAAGGAGTTCTTCCGGACCATGCTGGACGGGGAGTTGCTGGACGTCCTCTCCACCGAGGGCAAGCGCTCCGGCGGCTACTGCACCGGCATCCCGGACTATGAGGTCCCCTTCATCTTTGCCAACTTCAACGGCACCCAGCACGATGTGGAGGTGGTCACCCACGAGGCGGGCCACGCCTTCGAGTGCTGGCTCAACCGCAAGCGCATCCCGCTGGAGTGCATCTGGCCCAGCATGGAGGCCTGCGAGGTCCACTCCATGAGCATGGAGTTCTTCGCCTGGCCCTGGGCCGAGGGCTTCTTCGGCCCCGACACCCGCAAGTTCCTCTACAGCCACCTGGCTTCCGCCCTGACCTTCATCCCCTATGGGACCATGGTGGACCACTTCCAGCATGAGGTCTACGCCCATCCCGAGATGACCCCGGCGGAGCGCCACGGCGTCTGGAAGCGGCTCCTGGGCGTCTACATGCCCTGGATGCGGCTGGACGGGGAGATCCCCTTCTACAGCGAGGGCGAGGGCTGGCAGCGCCAGCACCACATCTACTCCAGCCCCTTCTACTATATCGATTACTGCCTGGCCCAGACCGTTTCCCTGGAATTCTGGGCCATGATCCAGAAGGATCTCAAGGACGCCTGGCGTCACTACATGGCCTACACCGAGCAGGGCGGCAGCCGGACCTTCACCGAGCTGCTGGCAAACGCCGGATTGGAGAGCCCCTTCGACGAGGCCACCCTCCGGGGCGTCTGCGAGAAGGCCAAGGCCTGGCTGGACGCCTACGATCTCACGGGCATCCAGTGAGCCGTGGGGGGAAAGCGAAAGGGCCGCAGGGCCTATCTCAATGACTTTACCACCAATCTCCAGGGAGATTACGTCTACCAGGGGAGCCACTTCCACTACACGGGGGAGACCCCGTGGGAGCGGCAGCTCCGCAGGCTCTGGGGCCTGACCCTTGCCATGGCCATCGGCCTCGTGGGGGGCGGGTTCCTTCCGGCGGCGGGGATGAACGGGGTCCTCTATGTGGTGGTCCCGTACCTTGCCAGCGTCATCGCGGGGGCCAGCGTGGTCTGGGCCATGGCGAAGCTCCGCCGGGAGGGAAAGCTTCGGAGTTATGTCTACGAAGCTTCGATCCGGAAGCTCCCCACCCGGGGAAAAGTCACCGCCGTTTTCGCCGTCCTGGCGGCGGCGGGGGAGGGGCTGTACCTCATTCTGAACGGCTCCGGCGGCAGGACTGCCGCCACCCTGGGATACCTTGGGCTGGAAGCGCTGGCGGCTGTCGCCGCCTGGCGCCTGGCCGGGCTGAGCAGCGCCGCTTCCTGGGAGGAACGCCGGGAAGGCGGCACGGACATCGGCCTTTGACAAGTCGGAGGGGGAGACCCTTCCGCCGCCCCGCGGGGGCGCTTTATACCGAACAATGCAGGCAAACCCTGTTTTGTTAAATATCTTAAGGAGGAAAAACATGAAAAACGCGAAACGTACTCTTGCACTGCTGCTCGCGCTCGTCATGAGCCTCAGCCTGCTGGCAGGCTGCGGAACTCAGGGCAACACCAGCGGCGGCACCACGACCGATGATACCACTCCCCTGGTCGTCGGTTACAGCACCTTCTCCAGCAAGTTCTCTCCCTTCTTCTCTGAGACCGCTTACGATCAGGACGCCTATGCCATGACCCAGCTGGGCCTGCTGACCTCTGACCGTACCGGCGCCATCATCCTGAAGGGCATTGAGGGCGAGACCATCAACTACAACGGCACCGACTACACCTATCATGGCCCCGCCGATCTGGAGATCACCCAGAACGACGACGGCACCGTCTACTATGACTTCACCCTCCGGGATGACCTGAAGTTCTCTGACGGCGAGCCCCTGACCATCGACGACGTCATCTTCTCCATGTACGTCCTCTGCGACCCCACCTACGAGGGCAACAGCACCCTGTATGCTCAGCCCATCGAGGGCATGGAGGCCTATCGCAGCGGCATGTCCGCCCGTCAGGAGCTGATCCTGGCTGCCGGCCCCGACGGCTACACCGCCAACGATTACTACACCGAGGATCAGTACAACTACTTCTGGAACGCCTTCAACGCCGCCGGCGAGAAGTTCGCCCAGAGCATTGCCGACTATGTCCTGGCCAACTACGGTGAGGCTAACGGCGCTGTGGACTTCCCCACTGCCGTGGCTCTCTGGGGCTACGAGGGCTGCAACGACGCCGCTGAGATGTGGGCTGCCATGATCGAGAACTATGGCTACGATCTGTCCGACAACGGCATCAACGCCGAGGTCGCCGACACCTCCATCTCCGCCTTCCTCACCGAGGAGCTGGGCGCCCGCGCCGACGAGTTCGCCGCGGGCGTTCAGACCGGTGAGTCTGCCGCCAACATCTCCGGCATCCAGAAGACCGGCGATTACTCCATGCGCGTTGTTATGACCAAGGTCGACGCCGTTGCCATCTATCAGCTGGGCATCTCCATCGCTCCCATGCACTATTATGGCGACAAGTCCCTCTATGACTATGACAACAACAGCTTCGGCTTCCCCAAGGGCGACCTGAGCTCTGTCCGCGCCAAGACCACCCAGCCCATGGGTGCTGGCCCCTACAAGTTCATCAAGTTCGAGAACGGCGTCATCAACTATGAGGCCAACGAGAACTACTACCTGGGCACCCCCAAGACCAAGTACGTCAACTTCCTGGAGTGCATGAGCGATGATGACAAGCTGAACGGCGTCACCACCGGCACCATCGACATCACCGATCCCTCCATGAGCTCTGACACCGCCAACGCCATCGCCGCCGCCAACAGCAACGGCGAGCTCACCGGCGACAAGGTTACCACCGACCTGGTCAACAACCTGGGCTACGGCTACATCGGCATGAACGCTGTCGTCATGAGCGTCGGCGGCGATCCCTCCTCTCAGGCTTCCAAGGACCTGCGCAAGGCCTTCGGCACCATCCTCTCCGTCTATCGTGACGTGGCCATCGACTCCTACTATGGTGAGCGTGCCTCCGTCATCAACTATCCCATCTCCGACACCTCCTGGGCCGCTCCCCGTCCCTCTGACGACGGCTACAAGGTGGCCTTCTCCACCGACGTGGCGGGCAACGATATCTATACCTCTGACATGAGCGCCGAGGATAAGTACGCTGCCGCCAAGACCGCCGCTCTGGGCTATCTCGAGGCCGCTGGCTACACCGTCGCTGACGGCAAGGTCACCGCTGCTCCCGAGGGCGCTTCCATGGAGTACGAGGTCTGGATCCCCGCCGACGGCACCGGCAACCACCCCTCCTTCATGATCCTGACCCTGGCCAAGGAGGCCCTGGCCGAGATCGGCATGACCCTGACCATCAAGGACCTGACCAACTCCTCTGATCTGTGGACCGCTCTCGAGGCCCAGCAGGTCGCCATGTGGGCTGCCGCTTGGGGCGCCACCGTGGATCCCGACATGTATCAGATCTACTACTCTGACGTTGCCAACGCCGGCACCGCTACCAGCGGCCAGAACCCCCTGGGCGGCGCTGCGCAGGGCGGCTCCAACTACATGTACTGCATCGCCGATCCCGAGCTGGATCAGCTGATCATGGATGCCCGCGCCACCACCGACCAGACCTATCGTAAGGCCATGTACAAGGCTTGCCTTGACATCGTCATCGACTGGGCCGTGGAGATCCCCGTCTATCAGCGTCAGAACTGCATCATCTTCTCCTCTGAGCGCGTGAACATGGACACTGTGACTCCCGACATCACCACCTTCTATGGCTGGCTGAGCGAGATCGAGAACGTCCAGCTCGCCGGCAAGTAAGCTGCCAAGAAACCATCCGGCCCTGTGACCGGATGATACCAGGCGGTTGCCCCGGGGATCCTCCCCGGGGCAACCGAACTGCGTATCAAGGCAGGGCTTCGCCGCTGGGGGAGCCTTTCCTTGATACGCAGTGTGGGATTTGAAAAAATCTCCAAACTACCCACGGCATCGTGGAGATCGGAGGAGTCTTTGTGCGAAAATACATTGTCAAGCGTATCTTAATCTCTATCGTTATCCTCTTTTTTGTGGCCTTCATCATCTACGCCCTGATGCGCTGTTTGCCGACGTCCTATATCGAGAATATGGCCCGGCAGAAGTCCATGCAGCCCGGCTCTAAGAGCTATGAGGACTGGATGGCGCAGCTCACCGCCATGTACAACATGGATAAGGGCATCGTCTACGGCTTCTTTGCCTGGCTGGGGCAGATGTTCCGGGGCGAGTTCGGCGACAGCTGGTTCTACACCGTGCCTGTCATCGAAAAGTTCCACGGCACCATCTGGGTCAGCTTCTGGATGGGTCTCATCGCTATGATCCTGGAGCTCATCATCGCCATCCCCCTGGGCGTCGTCGCCGCCACCAAGCAGTATTCCAAGACGGACTACACCATCTCCATCCTGGCGCTGGCCGGCATCTCCCTGCCCACCTTCTTCTTCGCCTCTCTGCTGAAGCTGGTCTTCTCCGTGAAGCTGGGCTGGTTTGACCTCTTCGGCCTCACCGGGCGGAACTATGAGCAGCTCTCCGCCATGGGGCAGTTCCTGGATAAGGCCAACCATCTGGTGCTGCCCATCGTGACCCTGGTGGTCATCAGCGTGGGCTCCTTGATGCGCTATACCCGGACGAATATGCTGGAGGTCCTGAACGCAGACTATATCCGCACCGCCCGGGCCAAGGGCCTGGACGAGCGGACCGTCATCTATCACCACGCCTTCCGCAACACCCTGATCCCCCTGGTCACCATCGTGGGCGGGTCTCTGCCGGGCCTCTTCTCCGGCGCCCTGATCACCGAGACCCTCTACTCCATCCCCGGCATCGGCTACACCTCCTACCAGGCCATGGTGGGCGGCGATATCCCCTTCTCCATGTTCTACCTGACGTTTTTGGCCATCCTGACGCTGGCGGGCAACCTGATCTCGGATATTCTCTATGCCGTGGTCGATCCCCGCGTGCGCATCTCGTAAGAAGGGAGGAAGACCGCTATGTCTGATAAGAAAGAAAACCGCAGCGACCTGGAGCGGGAGGACACCCTGGAATCCCCCGAGACCGTGGAGGAGACCACGGAGGCCCCCGTTACCGAGACCGGCACCGAGAGCGAGCAGTACTCCCTCAACGATGACCGCCGCGTGAAGGTCCTGTCCCCGGGCACCTTGGTGGCCAAGCGCTTCTTCCGGAACCGCATCGCCGTCACCGGCCTTGTGATCCTGGCCTTCATGTTCATCTTCTCCTTCGTGGGCGGCCTGCTGTCCCCCTATAAGGAGGATCAGCAGTTCTACCGCTATGACATCCAGAACAAGACCTACGCCGGCGTGGTGGAGAACACCGAGTTCCGCTATGCCTCTGCGGATGGGCAGGAGTTCGGCTCCATCCTGCAGGCCCAGCTGGTGCTGGCCGTTCAGACCAACAAGGACAGCTTCACCTACCGGGACGTGCATTACACCGTCACCCAGGAGGGCGAGGACTTCTATTCCGTGGCGCTCCAGGGCGGTCCCACCATCGGCATCGCCTATAAGGACATCGTCAACGTGAGCAACGAGGGCGAGAAGCTGGCCTACGCGCTGCAGTTCGCCGCGCTGAAGGCTTACACCAACGGCGAGACCGCTTTCACCGTGGACGGCAAGGAGTACACCATCGACGAGAACAGCGGCGTGCTGCTGGACGGCCAGGAAGTGGCCTACATCAGTCGCTACGTGGTCAACGCCGTCATGGGCGACGTCTTCCTGAGCCGCGACTTCAAGGAGCAGCTGGCTGAGTGCATCGACTCCGGCAGCGAGGACTTCGTCTACACCGGCGCGGACGGCGAGACCTATGACTACAAGGTCAGCTACAACCCGGATACCAAGGGCTGGAACGTCCTGCAGAGCAAGGAGACCTACGTCTTCGATACCTACTCCTCCCCCAGCAAGGCGCATTGGCTGGGCACGGACCGCAACGGCATGGACATGATGACCCGCCTGATGTACGGCGGCCGCGTGTCCCTGGTCATCGGCTTCATCGTCGAGATCATCGCGACGGTCCTGGGCGTCATCATGGGCGGCATCTCCGGCTACTTCGGCGGCTGGGTGGATATGCTCATCATGCGCATCGTGGATATCTTCTACTGCATCCCCTCCATGCCCATCATCATCATCCTGGGCGCCGCCATGGATAATACCGGCGTGGACCCGCAGATCCGAATGATCTACCTGATGCTGATCCTGGGCTTCCTGGGTTGGTCGGGCATGGCCCGTCTGGTCCGCGGCCAGATCCTCTCCCTGCGGGAGCAGGAGTTCATGACCGCCACGGAGGCCTGCGGCATCAGCGTTTCCCGCCGGATCTTCCGGCACCTGGTGCCCAACGTCATCCCGCAGCTCATCGTCTCCTGCACCATGGGTCTCGGCGGCACCATCATCACCGAGGCGACCCTGAGCTTCCTGGGCCTGGGCGTCAAGTTCCCCTTCGCTTCCTGGGGCAACATCATCAACGACGTCAATAACACCTTCGTCCTCCAGAACTACTGGTTTATCTGGATCCCCGCCGGCGTGCTGCTGCTGCTGACGGTCCTGGCCTTTAACCTGGTGGGCGACGGCCTGCGGGACGCCTTTGACCCCAAGATGAAGCGCTGAGAAGGGAGGATACCGAAATGGCAAAAAAGAACGACGGCTATCTGTCCGCGAAAGAATCCCGCCGGATCTCCAAGGAGAACCGCAAGATCACCGATGCCCTGGAGAAAAAGCGCAAGCGCAAGAATGTCCCCGAGTCCGAGTATCTCACCGAGATGCACGCCCCCAACAACGCCGTGGAGTTTGACGGCCTGAAGACCTACTTCTTCACCGACGTGGGCGTTGCCAAGGCCGTGGACGGCATCTCCTTCGACGTGCCCATCGGCAAGACCGTGGGCGTCGTGGGCGAGTCCGGCTGCGGCAAGAGCGTCACCAGCCTCTCCCTGATGCAGCTGCTGCAGCGGCCTCAGGGCCAGGTGGTGGAGGGCGCCATCCGCCTGAATCTGGGCGACAAGGCTTATGATGTCACCAAGGCCCCCAACGAGGTCATGCAGAAGCTCCGGGGCAACTACGTCTCCATGATCTTCCAGGAGCCCATGACCGCCCTCAACCCGGTCTTCCGCATCGGTGAGCAGGTCAACGAGGTCATCGCCCTCCACGACGGCGAGGGCAAGAGCCAGGAGGAGATCAAGAAGCGCACCATCCACCTTCTGGAGATGGTGGGCATCGCCAACAGCGAGGGCGTCTACCAGATGTTCCCCCACGAGCTCTCCGGCGGTATGCGCCAGCGCGTCATGATCGCCATGGCCCTGGCCTGCAACCCCCGCATCATCATCGCCGACGAACCCACCACCGCGCTGGACGTCACCATCCAGGCCCAGATCCTGGACCTGCTGCGCCAGCTGAAGGATAAGATCAATTCCTCCATCATGTTCATCACCCACGACCTGGGCGTCATCGCTGAGATGGCGGACTACGTGGTGGTCATGTACGCCGGCCGCATCGTGGAGAAGGGCACCGCGGAGGAGATCTTCGCCCATCCCGCCCATCCCTACACCATCGGCCTCATGGCTTCCAAGCCCGTGGTGGGCAAGAAGGTGGAGAAGCTCTACTCCATCCCCGGCAAGGTCCCCAACCCCATCAACATGCCGGACTACTGCTACTTCAAGGACCGCTGCGAGATGTGCGTGGAAGGCTGCAATGGCGAGTATCCCCACATGATCCAGCTGAGTCCCACGCATTTCGTCACCTGCTATCGCTACTATGACAACGGAAAGGGGGAGAAGTAAATGGCAGAGAAAATGAATTTTCAGGACCCCGGCTTCACCCCCATTGAGCCCGATCCCCAGTATATCCTGCAGGTCAACGGCCTGAAGAAGTACTTCCCCATCAAGGGCGGCATGATCGGCAAGACCACGGGCTATGTGAAGGCCGTGGACGGCGTCACCTTCAATCTCAAGCGGGGCACCACCATGGGCCTCGTGGGCGAGTCCGGCTGCGGCAAGACCACCACCGGCCGCACCATCCTCCGCCTCTCCGGCGAGAAGACGGCGGGCCAGGTGCTCTTCAAAGGCCAGGAGATCTACGACCTCAGCTCCAAGGAGCTCCGCGCCCTGCGCACCAAGATGCAGATCATCTTCCAGGACCCCTTCTCCAGTCTCTCTCCCCGGATGCCCGTGGGCGAGATCATCGGTGAGGCCGTCCGGGAGCACAACCTTGTGCCCAAGGAGGAGTTTGACGACTATATCGACCAGGTGATGGACAACTGCGGCCTGCAGTCCTTCCACAAGGACCGCTACCCCCACGAGTTCTCCGGCGGCCAGCGGCAGCGCATCTGCATTGCACGGGCCCTGGCTCTGAACCCGGAGTTCATCGTCTGCGACGAGCCTGTCTCCGCGCTGGACGTCTCCATCCAGGCCCAGATCATCAACCTTTTGAAGGACCTGCAGGAGAAGTACAACCTCACCTACCTCTTCATCTCCCACGACCTCTCCGTGGTGGAGCACATCTCCGACGCGGTGGGCGTCATGTACCTGGGCAATCTGGTGGAGTACGGCTCCACGGAGGACATCTTCCGCAATCCCCTGCACCCCTACACCAAGGCGCTGTTCTCCGCTATCCCCGTCCCCGATCCCACGGTGAAGATGAACCGCATCGTGCTGGAGGGCTCCATCCCCTCTCCCGCCAATCCCCCCTCCGGCTGCAAGTTCCACACTCGCTGCGCCTACTGCACGGAGCGCTGCAAGCAGGAAGCCCCTGTCCAGCGTGAGGTGGAGCCCGGCCACTATGTGGTCTGCCACCTCTACGACGAGAACGCATGAGCAAGCGGCGGTATGAGGATGACGACGGCCGCACTATCGTGGATATGAGCGGTGTGGAGCGGCCCAACCTCTTCACGCCCCGGATCTCCGCCCAGGAGGCCAAGAGCCGGGACTGGGAGCGGCGGGCAAAGCCGGAGCGCGAGACCCTGGATCTGAGCCCCGGCGAGCGCCGCTGGGCCATTCTGGGTATGCTGAAGGCTGCCTTCCTGATCATCATCCCCTATGCTGTCGGTCTGGGCGGTATCATCCTTTTGATGGACCTGTTCCTCTGAATGAAAGTGTCCGCCCCAGCGTCCTGTGACGCCGGGGCGGACATTTTTGCCCTGAGCCCCGTAAGTGTCCCGTAATTGGGACAAATTTTGTGAGAGAATACCGTCACAGAAAGCTTACGGGAGGAGGGGAGGACATGGGGGCTTACGCACTGATCACCGCAGTTGTCGGGATCGTTGCCCTGGCTGCGAAGTTCATGCAGCTGATCGGATGGCTGGAAGGGGAGCGGCGCTGAGGCGGTTTCGCCTGGAAATGATTAGAAGTTGTTAGGTGACATAATATCTGCCGGAACGCGCAACTTTTTTGCAACCAAACGCGGACTTATGCGGCCTGGAGCAGCCTTTTCCGGCGTTTCATCTTATAGAATGACGATGGTTAATAAGCAAGCCTTATGGACAAAAAATCTCATGAAAATTGCCTGAAAACCTTGACAATCAGGGACATTCATGGTATTCTAATCGAGCTGACGAGTTCTCCGGAAGGCACACGCAGGTGTAGCACAATGGTCAGGGCACCAGCCTTCCAAGCTGGGGATGCGAGTTCGATTCTCGTCACCTGCTCCAACTTCCCAATTTGCGCCAGTAGCTCAGCTGGATAGAGCAACTGCCTTCTAAGCAGTGGGCCAGGGGTTCGAGTCCCTTCTGGCGTGCCATTTCTCAGCATTTTCGGAGCAAGGCTTTGACGGGTTTTCCCATCTGGTGGGTGTAGTTCAATTGGCAGAGCACCGGATTGTGGTTCCGGGCGTTGTGGGTTCGAGTCCCATCACCCACCCCAGACAGGACAGAGGGGATCGGGGTTTCCCCGATCCCCTCGTCTTTTTCCATTGGGGCGTCGCCAAGTGGTAAGGCAAGGGACTTTGACTCCCTCACCCGCTGGTTCGAATCCAGCCGTCCCAGCCATTTCTTTCCCAGAGCTCGCACAGGGCATCCTGACCCGGTAGCTCAGTCGGCAGAGCAACTGCCTTTTAAGCAGTGGGTCCGGGGTTCGAATCCCCGCCGGGTCACCACGAAAGATCCTGTAACCGGTCTCGGTTACAGGATTTTTTGCGCCATTCATTCCCCCAAAAAGAAAGGAACGCTCCATGAAGAAAGTCATCGCCGTCCTGGGCGTCGCGGGATTGTCCCTCTCCGCCATCTTCGTCCGCTGGTCCACGGCCCCTGCCCCCGTGCTGGCTCTGTACCGCATGGGGCTCGCCGCCCTGCTGCTCCTGCCCCTGCTGCTGGTGAAGCACCGCGCGGAGCTGAAGGCCCTGACGGGGCGGGAAGTGCTGCTGTGCGTCGGCAGCGGCGCGTGCCTCGCGGTCCACTTCACCGCCTATTTTGCCTCCATCTACCTCACCAGCATCGCGGCCTCCACGGTGCTGGTGAATACCGAAGTCTTCTACGTCTCCCTGCTGGGCCTTGCGATCCTGGGACAGCGGGTCCGGCCCCTGGGCTGGCTGGGCATCGCCCTGACCTTTGCCGGGAGCTGCCTCATCGCCCTTGCCGATGCCGGCAGCGGCAGCAACATCCTTCTGGGGGACGGACTTGCCCTGCTGGGGGCCCTGGCGGCCTCGGGCTACACCCTGCAGGGCAGCCTCTGCCGCCGGACGGTCAGCGCCACGGTCTATGCCTTCCTGGTCTACAGCACGGCCTTCCTGTGCCTGCTGGTCTTCCTGCTCCTCCGGGGCGCGCCTCTTACGGGCTACGGAGCGGTCAACGGCTTCACCGCCTTTGGGATGGCCCTCTTCTGCACCCTGTTGGGCCACAGCGTCCTGGCCTGGGCGCTGAAGTTCCTGCCGGCCTCCTTCGTCTCCGCCGTGAAGTCTTTGGAGCCGGTCTTCGCCTCGCTGCTGGGTCTCGCCATTTTCGGGGAGGTCCCGGGCCTCTTCGCCCTGCTGGGCGGATGCGTGGTGGTGGGCGGCGTGCTCCTCTGCTCGCTCAGCATGGGGGAACCGAAAAAACAGAATCGCGCGTAAAAAAGACCCGCCGTGGGATCCCACGGCGGGTCTCTCTCGTTTTACTCGCCCAGTCCGGCGATGACCTGGTCGGAGAGGCTGTCCAGCAGCCCCAGGTCCCAGACCAATTGCAGAATGGTGTATCGGGCCCGGACCTCCTTGCAGTAGAGGAAGGTGTTTTTCAGGAGCTTCCCGTCCACGCCGATCTCAGCGGGGAGACAGGGGCTCTCCAGGGACCGCAGCAGCGCCATGATGGACTCTGAGGAGGGCAGGGCCGCCAGCAGGGCGTCGATCTCGCCCCAGTGGGCCTCCATGGTGTCGATGCGGCGGAGGCGGCCCTCCGTCTCGTTCTTCCGGGCCTGGGCCTCCATCGCCAGGATGCCGTCCGCCGCGGGGCCGTAGGCCTCCCGGATCTCGGCCTCCCAGACCTTGGGATCGTAGGCCTTGGCGGCCGCCCGGGCGGCGTCAAAGTCCATCTCGGTCCGCCGCAGGGCCTCCACCAGCTTCAGAACCAGTACCGTGCCCACGCTGACCTGGGTCCCGTGGGGGACCGGCCGCTCCCCGCGCTGCTCGAACATCATCTCCCAGTAGTGGGACATGTGGTGCTCACAGCCGGAGGCAGGGCGGGAGTTGCCGTAAAGGCTCATGGCGACGCCGGTGAGGACCAGGCCGTTCATGATGCCGCCCAGGACCTCCGGGTCCCGGTCTTTCGCCTTCCCGGCGTCTGCCAGCACGTCCTGGACGCACTGCTCCACCAGCTCCACGGTGCGCTCGCAGTAGTGCTCGCCGTTGATGAGCCGGGAGAGTTTCCAGTCGCAGAGGCAGGTGAGCTTGCCCAGCAGGTCGCCGAGACCCGCCGCGATCATCCGGTAGGGGACGCCCTTCAGGATGTCCGTGTCCCCCAGGATGGCGGTGGGAGTCTGGGCGTCGAAGGTGGTCTTCAGGTGGTCCACGTTCAGCGCCGCGATGGAGGAGGCGAAGCCGTCCATGGGGGCGGCGGTGGCCACGGTGAAGAAGGGGCGGCCGATGCGGTAGCTGAAAAAGCGGGTCATGTCGTTGATGGCCCCGGTGCCGACGGCCACCAGGAGGTCGCAGTCCTTGGGCAGGTGGATGAGGAGCTCGCCCACCGTGGCCTCGTCGAAGTCCGTGTGGTGCAGGACACGGATCTCCGATCTCACCCCGGCCTCCGCCAGGACCTCCAGGCAGCGCCTGCCGGCGATCTCATAGGTGATGGGGTCGCTGACAAGGTAGAGGCTGGTGAAGCCCAGCTCCCTGGCGAAGCGGGGCAGGTCTGCGATGGCCCCCTTGCCGATGCTGACCCGCTTCAGGGGGGCGTAGTGCTCCCGCCCGCAGGGGCAGGAGAAGTGGGTATCCAGATAATCCCCCAGGGGATGGGGGCTCGCGTACATCTCTTTCATCTCTCGCACTCTCTTTCCTTACCGCAGCAGCTCCGCCACGGTCTCGCCGAAACGGCGGTAGTCATCCACCTTGAAAAAGCGCACCCCGGCCCGGTAAACGCACTCGTCGTTGCCGCCGGGGCCGTAGTCGTCCCCGCAGAAGGCGGCCTCGCTGAGGGCGATGCCGTGGGCGGCGCAGTAGCGCTCCAGGGCGTAGCGCTTGTCATAGGGCTTGGGAGCCAGGTCGAAGGAGGAGCTGCCCCCCACGAAGACGTTGAACTCCGGGAAGGCCGCCGTCACCTGGTCAAGGACCGCCCGGCGTCTGGACCGGTCCGGGTCAAAGGCCAGCTTGTCCGCCGGGGCCGCCTCCGTGCCCAGCAGGGCAAAGGTCAGCACGCCGGAGTCGTGAAACTCCACACTGCCGCCCATGTAGTGGGTGAAGCCGCAGCGGTAGCGGAGCTCCGCCGCCCGGGCCAGGATATCCTCCCGGTCGCAGGGGACGGGGGCGGCGTTCTCCACCCGCAGGCTCCGGCTCTCGGGGTCATAGCTCCCGTGCTGCATCCCGTAGTTTCCGATGACATCGATGGGGAAGTCCCCCAGCTGATGGAAGATGCGCTGGGCGTTCCCGGCTCCCACCATCAGCAGGTGGTAGCGCTGGGACAGGGCCTCCAGCACGGCGCGGTTCTGGGGCTCGATGGGGGTCTTGTGCTGGGTCAGGGTGCCGTCTAAGTCAAAGGCCACCAGCTTCAGGGGCGTGGACATGGGATCAGGCTCCTTTTCGTGAATTCATCCGGCACCCCCGTCCGGGGATGCCCACAGGCCAGTATAATGCGGCTGCGCAAAACTGTCAATCTTTGGCGCAAAGAATGAGAAACGCTCACATCCGCGCGCAAAAGGAAAAGGAAAGAGGGGGGATGAGATCCCCCCTCCAGGTCAGGTCGCGATGATGGTTTCCCGCCGTACCGTCGGGTAGCCCTCCGGCGGCTGGGCGTCGGTGACGAAGTAGTCCACGTCCCCCAGGGAGACGCAGTTGTAGATGGACTGCTTGCCGAACTTGCTGCTGTCGCAGAGGAAGACGCTGGCGGCGGTGCTCCGCAGGATGCAGCGGCGCAGCATGGTCTCGGACTCCGAGGTGTCCACGATGTCGCCCCGGTCGTTGACCCCGTAGGAGGAGAAGAACATCAGGTCGATGTTGAAGTTCCGGGCGCTGTCTAAGGCGATGGGGCCGCCGGAGGCCAGGGAGCTGCCCACGATCTCGCCCCCCAGGCAGTAGGTCCGGATGCCCTTGCTCTGGAGGCGCACGGCGGTCATGAGGCCGTTGGTCACCACCGTTACCTGCTGCTGGGGCCGGAGGTACTCCGTGATATAGGCGGCGGTGGTGGAGGCATCCAGATAGATGACGGTGTTGCTGCGGATGAGCTTCGCCGCCTCCCGGGAGATCAGGGACTTCTCCCGGGCGTGGATGCTGCGGCGGAAGTCCAGAGGGGCCGTGACCTTCTCGTCCGGCGCCCGCATGGCGCCCCCGTGGGAGCGGACGATGAGCCGCCGCTGGGCCAGGTCCGCCAGGTCCCGCCGGATGGTTGGATGGCTCACCATCAGCCGTGTGCTGAGCTCTTCCACCGTGAGAAATTCCTGTTCGCTGAGGATCCGCAGCATGGCCTGCAGCCGTTCTTCCCGCAGCATGGGTACTCCCCCTTTCCGCCTTTCGGTTGACAAGTGTCCTCAGGAAAGCTATCATGGCAGGAGGACCCTTGAGGTAATCGTATAACTGGATGCCTCTATTATAATGGATCTGCCGGAAAAGTCAATTTCCGGCGAGAATTTCCGCCCCCGTTCCGCGCGGGGAGAAAGGGGAGAGCGCGATGCGCATTGAGAGTGAGAAGTACGGCGGGCGCTGCGCCTGCGGCCGGGACCATGCCATGGCCACCCGGCTCTGCGTCATTGAGGCGGGAGCCTCTGAACAGCTGGAGCAATACCTGACGGAGGCGGGCCTGGACGGTCTCCGCCGCTGCGCCGTCTACGATGAGCACACCTACGCCATCCCGGAGCTGCGGCATCCCGGGGCGGAGCAGGAGATCGTCCTGGACCCCAGGGGCCTCCACGCAACGGAGGTCTCCACGGCGGAGGTCCTTCGTCAGCTCCGGCCGGATATCCAGGTCCTCCTGGCTGTCGGCGGCGGCACCATCCACGACATCGTCCGCTACTGCGCCAAGGACCGGGGCCTGCCCTTCGTGTCCCTGCCCACCGCCGCCAGCTGCGACGGCTTCTGCTCCACCGTGGCGGCCATGACCTGGGAGGGCTACAAGGCCACCATGACCTGCGAGGCCCCCATCCTGGTGGCGGCGGACCTGAGTGTCATCGCCAAGGCCCCGGCCTACCTCACCGCCAGCGGCGTGGGGGACATGCTGGGAAAGTTCGTGGCTCTGGCCGACTGGCGGATGGCCCACCTCCTTACCGGGGAGCACTTCTGCCAGCGGATCCACGACATCATGGCGGACGCCACCCGGCGCATCTGGGACAACTGCCTCGCCACCCGCCAGGGGGATCTGGCCGCCTATGAGGCCGTGACCTACGGTCTTCTCATGAGCGGTCTTGCCATGCAGATGATGGGCTCCTCCCGTCCGGCCTCCGGCGGCGAGCACCATATCTCCCACCTCATCGAGACGGAGCCCCTGGGCCTGGGCGTCCACAGCGACGCCCTCCACGGCGAGAAGGTGGGGGTGGGCACCGTCCTTGCCAGCAACGAGTACCACCGCCTGACGGCCTGCGAGGATGTCCGGGGGCATGTTCTGCCCTATGCCCAGGTGGATCTGGACTGGCTGCGGGATTATTTTGGAGAGAAGCCCTGGCCTGCCGCATACAGTGAGAATGAGCACGACTGTCTCGCCCAGGTGACGCCGGAACGGCTCACGGAGTGCTGGCCGGAGATGCGGCGGATCGTCGCCTCCATCCCGGAGGGGGAGACCGTCCGGCAGCGGCTCCAGGCCCTGGGGGCCAAGCAGTCCCTGACGGATCTCGGCGTCCCAGAGGAGAAGCTGCCCGAGCTTTTGCGCATCTCGCCCCTTATCCGCAACCGCCTGACCCTGATGCGGACCCGCCGGATGCTGGACCTGTAAGTGCCATCCCTGTAAGCGGGAGCATTGTGCGCCGATAATGGACAAAACGCCCGCGGACGTCCCGGAGGGACTGAGCGTTTGTGAGCGATTATCGTTTTGCACGCAAAGTGTTGACAAGACAGGGTCAAAGAGTCTATATTGAATGGTATATTGTAAAGATGTCACAAGGCCGGAGCGGAACAGGGGAATTTCCTCGTGAAAAATGTAACGTTCCGGCTGGGCGGGAGACACCGGGAGAGGAGAAAACCACAGTGAGTGTTACCATTTCCATCAAGCATGCCCTGAAGAAATACGGCGACAACGTGATCATTCCGGACCTGAACGCGGAGATCAAGCAGGGCGAGTTCTTCACCCTGCTGGGCCCCAGCGGCTGCGGCAAGACCACCCTTCTGCGGATGATCGCGGGCTTCAACAGCATCGAGGGCGGCGACTTCTACTTCAACGACAAGCGCATCAACGACCTGGACCCCGCCAAGCGCAACATCGGCATGGTCTTCCAGAATTACGCCATCTTCCCCCATCTCACCGTGCGCAAGAACGTGGAGTTCGGCCTGAAGAACAAGAAGCTGCCCAAGGCCCAGATCGCCGAGCAGACCGACAAGTTCATGAAGCTCATGCAGATCGACCAGTATGCCGACCGTCTGCCCGAGCGCCTCTCCGGCGGCCAGCAGCAGCGCGTGGCCCTGGCCCGCGCCCTCTGCATCCAGCCGGACGTGCTGCTCTTCGACGAGCCCCTCTCCAACCTGGACGCAAAGCTCCGGGTGGAGATGCGCACCGTCATCAAGAACATCCAGCACTCTGTGGGCATCACCACCGTCTACGTCACCCACGACCAGGAGGAGGCCATGGCCGTCTCCGACCGGATCGCCGTCATGAATGCCGGCGTCATCCAGCACATCGGCACCCCCAAGAACATCTATCAGCGCCCGGCGAACCTCTTCGTCTCCACCTTCATCGGCCGCTCCAACGTCATGAACGGCAAGCTGAAGATGGAGGACGGCAAGCCCGTGCTGCACACCACCAGCGGTTACACCGTGGCCCTGCACAACGTGGAGCCCGAGCAGCAGAAGGACCAGGACATCATCCTCTCCGTCCGGCCCGAGGAGTTCCTTCTCAACCGGGACGCCAATGCCCCCGGCATCGCCGCCACCGTGGATGACTGCGTCTTCCTGGGTCTCATGACCCACTACTTCGTCCACCTGGAGTCCGGCGAAGAGGTGGAGATCATCCAGGAGTCCTCCATCGACAGTATCATCGAGCCGGGCACGAAGATCCGTCTCACCCTGAACACCGAGAAGGTCAACGCCTTCACCGCCGACGGCAGCCGCAACATCATGACCGGCGTCCGCAACGACTGCGTGGGCTGAACCCGGGGGGCGGAACATGAAAGCAAAGAAATTTGAGCTCTGGACGCTGATCTCCGTCCTGCTGCTGGGGACCTTTATCCTCTTCCTGGTGTACCCGATGTTCGGCCTGTTGAAGCAGTCCGTCGTCACGCCGGAGGGTGAGTTCACCCTGCAGGAGTTTGCCAAGTTCTTCTCCAAGAGCTACTATACCGGCACCATCGTCAACAGCGTCAAGGTGACTCTCAGCGTCACCGCCATCGCCCTGATCCTGGGCATCCCCATCGCGTATTTCTACTCCTTCTACCGCATCCGGGGCGCCAAGGTCCTCTTCGTCCTCAGCATCCTCTGCTCCATGTCGGCTCCCTTCATCGGGGCCTACTCCTGGATCATGCTGCTGGGCCGCAGCGGCGTCATCACGAAGTTCCTGGAGGGCGTGCTCCACATCAGCGTGGGCAGCATCTATGGCTTCAAGGGCATTCTCCTGGTCCAGTCCCTGAAGTTCTTCCCCCTGGTCTTCATCTACATGAACGGCGCCTTCAAGAACATCGACAACACCCTCATGGAGGCCTCCGCCAACATGGGCTGCACCGGTGTGCGGCGACTCTTCCGGGTGGTGATGGCCCTCTCCATGCCCACCATCCTGGCCGCGGCGCTGATGGTCTTCATGCAGGCCTTCGCGGACTTCGGCACTCCCATGCTGCTGGGTGAGGGCTACCAGACTTTCCCCGTCCTGATCTACAACCAGTACCTGGGCGAAAACGGCACCAACTTCAACTTCGCCGCGGCGCTGGCCGTCATCGCCATCGTGGTGACGGCGCTGGTCTTCTTCCTGCAGAAGTGGGCCACCAGCCGCTTCAAGTTCTCCATGAACGCCCTGCACCCCGTGGAGAAGAAGGAGGCGAAGGGCCTCTCCGGCTTCCTGATGCACGCCTACTGCTACATCCTGGTGGCCATCGCCTTCATGCCCCAGCTCTACATCATCTACCTCAGCTTCCGCAACTGCTCCGGCGCGGTCTTCAAGGACGGCTACTCTCTCGGCAACTACCAGCTGGCCGTGAAGAAGCTCCTGGCCCGCAGCATCAAGAATACCACCATCATCGGTATCATCGCGCTTCTCGTCATCATCGTCATCGCCGTCCTCATCGCCTACCTTGTGGTCCGGCGCAGCAGCGTGCTGAACAACACCATCGATACCCTCTCCATGCTGCCCTACATCATGCCCGGCGCGGTCATCGGCCTGGCCCTGCTGATCGCCTTCGGCAAGAAGCCCTTCGCCCTGACGGGCACCCTCGCCATCATGATCATCTCCATGGTCATCCGGCGTCTGCCCTATACCATCCGCTCGGCCACGGCGACGTTGATGCAGATCTCACTCAGCATCGAGGAGGCGGCCATCTCCCTGGGCGCCAGCAAGCTCAAGACCTTCGCCCGCATCACCGTGCCCATGATGGCCAACGGCATCCTCTCCGGCGCGATCCTGAGCTGGGTGGCCATCGTCACCGAGCTGAGCTCCTCCATCATCCTCTATAACAACAAGAGCATCACCCTGACCATGTCCACCTACGTTGCCATCTCCCGGGGCAACTACGGCCTTGCCGCCGCCTTCGCGGCCATCCTGACGGTGGTCACCATGGTGAGCCTCATCATCTACCTTGCCGTCAGCAAGTCCGAGGATGTGAACCTCTGATCCCCTATGTGCTTATCAGCCTCCCCCGGGTCACCGGGGGGAGCTTATAAGAATAAATTTTCAGAAGGAGAAAACAGATGAAAAAGAAGATCCTTGCGCTGGTTCTTGCCCTGGTCATGGCCCTGTCTCTGGCCGCCTGCGGCAACAGCAACACCCCCGCCACCTCCGGTTCCGCTTCCGGCTCCGGCGATGAGCCCACCCTCTCCGGCGATCTGGTGCTCTACTGCACCATGACCGAGAACGACATCCAGGCTCTGCTGGACTGCTTCAACGAGGTCTATCCCGACATCAACGTGGAAGTCGTCAACGGCTCCGCCGGCGAGCTGGTCACCCGTCTGCAGGGTGAGGCCTCCAACCCCGTGGGCGACCTGGTCTGGGGCGGCATGGGTGACTCCGACGGCATGAAGAACGCC